>MAVP01000061.1 GCA_001751075.1 Desulfobacterales bacterium S7086C20
TCACAATGTCGAAGAGGGATATCCGACTCCGTCGTTAATGAAGGCCTACCATACTATGTGCCAGGGCTGTCACCAGGAGAAGGGTTCAGGCCCAATTACCTGTGGTGAGTGTCATCCGCGCGGTGGAAGTTCTGCCTCCCATGGAGGGGACGAAGGAGGAGGCCATTAGTTGGATGAAAGCCTTTATAGCTGTTAGCAATTAGCAGTAAAACCAATAATACCTCAAGTAATGGCTCCGTTTTGTTGCCCCGCTGGACCTGGCCAGGTTTCAGCGGGTTTTTTTGTCGCCTTCAAAAACTAGCCCTTCCCGCAACAACTTCCCGGCCCGGCACAATTGGCATGACCTGGCGTAGAGCCGCAGCAAGCAGTGTCTCCCAGGCCTGGCATCTTGTTCTTGGAGGGCCCGGACATGGAGGAGTGGGCTGAGAGGAGTTTTTCTATGTTAGCACTACCACATTCACTGCAATGTGGTTTGTCCATGGAGCCTGTTATGAGAATTTCACTTTGTTTTCCGCAGTCTGAACAGAGGTAATCAAATAATGGCATGGCTATTTTCCTTTGTTTCTACCAGTGTCCTTGGGCATTCGGTTCGTCAGCCAAAGGCAATGTGCCGTTCAAATAATCCTTTACAGCATCTTTCACAGTTCCTCCAGCATCACTGGCTACACCAATCTTTGCGGCCTTAAGTGTTTTAAATGCGTTTGGACCGCAAAAGCCTGTGAGTAAGACATTTGCCCCCTTGTTGCTTATCGTAGTGGCTGTCTGGATGCCTGCTCCTTTCAAGGCATTTACATTCTCTTTGTTGTCCAGCACCTCGAAATCGAGGGTGTCGGAATCGACAATAAGTATATATGCAGCCCTCCCGAAGCGTGGGTCGACCTGCGCATCAAGTCCAGTACCGGTAGACGTGACAGCTATTTTCATATTAATGGGCTCCTCCTCCCCCTCCACAGACCTGATCGTCGCTGAGCAGGGGTAGTTTTCCGGCTATTAGGTCTTCTACAACCGGCCTTATTTCGTGGCGCGTTGCATCGTGATAGACGTCTATGCCGACCTGCTTAAACCCCATTAGCGGGCGCATTCCAATACCCCCAACAATAAGGGCATTTACATTGTGTCCGGCCAGGAGATTGACGGGTACCATGCATCCGCCCTGGACGTGCTCCTGGTTGGCTATTGTAGTAACCTCTTTGATCTTGCCGTTTTCAACATCTACAAAGGTAAATACGTCGCAGTGACCAAAATGGCCTGATCGTTGACCATCCAGGCCACCTGCGTCTACAGATGGTATGGCTATTCTTCCGTTGTTCATGGTAAATAAAACCCTCCTATATGGGATTTCAGAACTAAATAATATACATTGTTCGGAACCGATTACAAGAAATTTCCGTGACTTTCTATGTTCAACTATTTGTATTGCGGCTACAGTTCAGGCTGTTTTAAGTAGCCTGTCGCAAAGAGGGACCTTTTGTAAAAGGCCCCTCTTGCCCGCTTGTGGTGTCCGGAGTCTTTGAGAAGGTACACTTATTGCTGAAACCTCCCGCCACCGCCACGACGTTGGGAGCCGCCGCCTCTACGACCGCCCCCGTCGGCACGCCTACCGGCACCGAGTCTTCTACCGCGGTTCATTTGCTGATCCTGGTCGACCCCTGCACTTTGGGTCTGTTGCTTACTGTTACACCTACCCAATTGTCGACCGGTTTTCGGGCCTTCGCCCATTGGACCTGTTCTGTCAAAACCTGGCATATCATTCACCCCCTTTCGTTCCTGTTCCGTTCGTGGCCTCTTTTACACCTGCCTTTTTTTGCACCGGCCATGGTATAGAAACCACCCTGGATTCTAATCATTTTTCCCATCACTACCGCTTCTGCTAGCGTTTGTCTTGCCTCGGCAAGGATCCTGCCAAAGGTCTGGCGGGATACATTCATGCGAGCTGCCGCCGTTTCATGGTCCAGCTTTTCAAGTTCGCTCAGGCGGATCGCCTCAAGGCCTTCGATAGGGAGAACTACTTCCTCCAAGTCTCTGGCAGGTATCCCCCTTGGCTTAAATATATTTGACATGGGACCCCCCTGCACGAATCGAAGCTTTCTTGGCCTTGGCATTATAGTTCCTCCCACTATGTTATGAGCCTGTAACCATAATATAAGGCAACATAGCATCCTGTCAAGGGGTATTTTGGGCGTGTGCTCAAAATAATCGTACGGGGTATCATGTCTCAAGAAATGTACAGGCGGCAAGTACTGTGCTACCGGCCATGTGATCCCTTCTTCCTGGCGGGAGAAGGATACGGTGCGGGAGCCTTTAGTGCTATTTATTTCAAGTGTAATTTGGTTGTCCGAGAGCCCCATCATGGTCCTTAAACGCTCGATGAGGTCTTCTGAATCCTTTCTTGATAGGGCCAAAGCCAACTCGGACAAGGAGTCTTTGCCAAGACTTACCAATAACTATAAGAAAGTAAAGGTGCTTTTCAAGGCAATTTCTTAAACTTTTTGCTTTGCCTTCTTGAGAGGTTATCAGGACTATTTGTAACTGATGGATATGTTTGGCTGTTCAAGTCATAAAAAATCACTCTTCCCAACACTGTTTTTAATCTTGACTAAGCCACGCAAATTTTCTACATTCCTAATAGATTTTCCCTGCGCGTTTTGTCTTATGCCCTTGGCCGGCACAAGATAACACATTGAGACCTGAAGCCCCTCCTCCTGATTTTTCATGATATATTTAGGGAGTAAAGAGAAACAAATATGAATACATCCGACAGATATACTGAAGTCAACATCGAAAATGAAATGAAACGCTCCTACCTGGATTATGCCATGAGTGTGATAATCGGTCGAGCGCTTCCAAATGTTCGTGACGGTCTTAAACCAGTACACCGCAGGATATTTTACGGAATGCACGAGCTTAAAAATGACTGGAATAAAGCATACAAAAAGTCGGCTCGTGTTGTGGGTGATGTTATCGGCAAGTATCATCCCCATGGGGATACAGCAGTTTACGATACTATCGTACGTATGGCCCAGGATTTTTCTCTGCGTTATCCCCTCGTGGATGGTCAGGGAAATTTTGGCTCAGTTGACGGCGATTCTGCTGCCGCTATGAGGTACACCGAGGTTAGGCTTGCTCGCCTGGCCCATGAAATGCTTGAAGATCTCGATAAGGAAACAGTCGATTTTACACCAAACTATGATGAATCTTTGTCAGAACCTTCAGTTCTACCGGCACGACTCCCAAATCTTTTAGTAAATGGTTCTTCCGGGATTGCTGTTGGAATGGCCACAAATATTCCGCCACATAATCTAACCGAGGTTACCAACGCCACAATTGCCCTTATCAATAACCCCGACATCTCGGGAAATGAGCTCATGAAGCACTTGCCGGGACCTGATTTCCCGACATCAGGCATTATTTACGGTAGTAAGGGTATTGAATCGGCCTACAAAACAGGCAGGGGTATTATCCGGATTAGGGCCCGTTTAATAGTTGAGAAGGACCGCAGAACAGGACGCGAGAGTATTATTGTTACTGAAATTCCTTACCAGGTCAACAAAGCACGTTTAGTTGAAAAGATTGCCGGCCTAGTAAGAGACAAGCATATCCAAGGCGTTAAATATGTACGTGATGAATCAGATCGTGAAGGAATGCGCATTGCCGTTGCCCTAAAAAAGGATCAAGTGCCGGGAGTTGTTGTTAATCAGCTCTATGCGCATACCCAGATGGAATCGAGCTTTGGAATCATCCTCCTTGCCATCGTAGACCAGCAGCCGAGAGTCCTTACCTTGAAACAGCTCCTTGGCTACTTTGTCGAACACCGCAAAGAAATTATTGTCCGTCGTACGCAATTTGAATTGAACAAGGCTGAAGCTCGTGCCCATATCTTGGAAGGCCTTAAGACAGCCCTAGACAATATCGATGCTGTCATTTCCATAATCCGTTCATCAAAAAGCCCGGCAGAGGCCAAAGAGCGTCTTGTATCTAGTTTTCAATTAACCGATACCCAATCTCAGGCTATCTTGGATATGCGCTTGCAACGTCTCACGGGGCTGGAACGGGACAAGATCGAACACGAATATAAAGAATTGATAAAGGCGATCGTACGATACGAGGAAATCCTGGCCAGCGAACGGCTGGTTCTTAATATCATCAAGGAAGAACTTGAAGTCCTGCAGAAACAATATGGAGATGAGCGCCGCACGGAGATCATAAAGGACACTGAAGAACTTACCATAGAAGACATGATTACAGAAGAGGATATGGTTGTAACAATCTCCCATGCCGGCTATATCAAGAGAAACCCCGTTACTTTATATAACAGCCAGCACCGTGGTGGCAAGGGGAAGACCGGTGTAAGCATGAAGGAAGAAGACTTTGTGGACCGGCTGTTTGTAGCTTCCACTCACGACACATTCCTCTTTTTTACCAACCTGGGACGTGTCTATTGGCGTAAGGTTCACGAATTGCCACAGGCTGGTCGCACGGCACGAGGCAAAGCGATAGTAAACCTGCTCGCCCTTGAAGAGCAAGAGCGCGTTGCCACCGTGCTTGCAGTCAGATCTTTTGCTCCAGGCCACACCGTTCTCATGGCCACAAAAGGGGGCATAATCAAAAAAACAGATATGATGGCTTACAGTCGGCCCAGAGCAGGTGGGATTATTGCCATAAACCTTATGCAAGGCGATGAACTGATTGCCGTTCGTATCACCGATGGAACCCAGAATGTTTTTTTGGGATCCAAGTACGGTAAGTCGATACGTTTCCACGAATCGGATGTACGTACGATGGGTCGGGTTAGTCGCGGGATCAAAGGAATAAATTTGACCGATGATGATTGTTTGGTTGGAATGGAAGTGCTTACCGACAGCGAGACTCTTATGACAATAACGGAAAATGGTTACGGTAAACGAACCTCCATTGACGAATATCCTTTGCAAAAGAGGGGTGGAAAGGGTGTAATTACTATAAAAACAACCGAACGAAATGGTATGGTTGTGGCTATCCTATTAGTTACTGATGATGACGACGTAATGCTCATAAGTGATCGCGGTAAGATCATCCGAATGCCCGTAAAAGACATATCTGTCATTGGACGAAACACCCAAGGAATTCGCTTGATTAGCATGAGGGTGGGGGAACGGGTGACCAGCGCGGCACAGCTGGCTGAAAAGGATGTATAGGGGATAACAGGTATGAAGATTGGCGTAGTTGGTGCGGGCGCCTGGGGCACTGCTCTGGCAAACCTTCTTGCCGAAAAAGGTTTCCATGTTGATCTTTGGGCTTACGAGACTGAAGTTTGCGTAGATATCATGGAAAGTCGGCAAAATAAGTTGTTTCTGCCGGATATCCGCCTTTCAGAGAATCTTAGACCATCGAATAATCTTGGCGAGGTGGCTGCCGGCAAAGAGATACTACTCCTTGTAATGCCTTCACATGTTTTTAGGTCTATCTCGGTCAACCTGGTCCATTATCCCTCGGAAAAGACAATCATTGTCAGTGCTTCAAAAGGGATAGAAAACAAGACGCACCTGACTATGACGGGTGTTTTACAACAGCTCCTTCCCCCGAGACTCCATGATCAAATTGCTGCTATTTCCGGCCCGAGTTTTGCCAAGGAAGTAGCCAAAAGGATTCCAACCGCCATAACCGTAGCTGCTCGCAGGTCTAAGGTGGCGGAAAAAATCCAGGCTACGTTTGCCACACCTTACTTTAGAGTCTACACCAGCCATGATGTAATCGGAGCAGAACTTGGCGGCGCCGTAAAGAATGTTATGGCTATCGCAGCGGGTATTTCAGATGGGCTTGGTCTGGGACTAAATACCAGAGCAGCGCTTATCACCAGAGGAGTTGCTGAGATTCAGCGCCTCGGGAGCAGGCTCGGCGCTAACCCAAAAACCTTCATGGGAATGGCCGGCATGGGAGACTTGGTCCTGACCTGCACAGGTACATTAAGTCGAAACTGGACTGTGGGGAACAAACTAGGACACGGCATGAAACTCGATACCATCATATCTGAGACCCGTACAGTAGCCGAAGGTGTTAAGACGACGAAATCCGTCTACAATATGTCCCAAAAGCTTGGGGTCGAGATGCCTATTGTGGAACAAGTCTATCGCATATTGTATGAGGATCTCGACCCCAAAGAGGCACTTAACATCCTTATGAGCAGGGTTCTCAGGCACGAACACGATGAAGAATAACGCCACAAGTTGGCGAGTGCCCATCCACGAACTCCTAGACTCGAACAGAGTATTTGCAGAAACATGAAGCATACAAAAGTACTGTGCTTTTTGAGTTTGCTCATTTTTACCTTCTCTTGTGGAGGATCTCCTACTGAAGGGGAGGAACATGTGGCAATTTCTGATGACTTGAAAGAAGTCGGCAGCACAGAAGATCTAGAATCCAGTTCTCCTTTTCGTAAGACGAACAATTACGCACCTGGGCAGGTGATTGTAAAGTTTAAACCGGATACACAGCAGCAAGATATTGAAACGATTCAAACTGAGTTGCACCTCAAGATCCTTCGAACCATTTCCCGCCCAAATGTATACCTTATGAAAATTGAAAATGGCACCCCCGTTGAGGAAATTGTAGAGCAGTTGCAAGAGTTTGAGGCGGTCAAATATGTCGAACCCAACTATGTAAGGTCTGTCCAGTAAACTCTCCACACTCCAACTCTCCCATAAGCGCTAAGTTGTTTTGACTGACAATTAGCAGATTAGGGTTCGTCACGAAATAAGTGTCTCAAGATTGCGAAGGATTTAGGGTTGTATTCAAGGCATTCGGGCGGGAGTATACCGAGGTATGTGACTAACCGATCAACGCAGAAGGCGACCTAAAAGACCAGCAAAATGTGATAGTTATTGAGTGACGAGCCCTTAATCCCATGCCAAGAGGATTTGGCTCTTAGAATGAATAAGTTTATGTTTATGAGCGCATTTGACGATAACTAATGTAGGACAAGATCACCATTGTGTGGCTCAATTCTCTAAAGGTATGACATACCAGATACCTGGGAAAGGAGTTTATACGTTATGTCGTTAAAATCTATTCAACAGGAAGAAGAGGACCGCATTCAGTATGAGTTACTACTGGCCGGTTCAGGAGGTAAGAGATACAAGCCGTCTTTTGTGGACAAAGACCGTAAAGAGAAACAGGAACCCGGGCCTATAAGAGTGAACTCAAGTGACGATTATATCCTGACACTCGAGAAGGTCGGGCGCTGACGAGAGCCAAATTTTGTTCACAAATCTGTAAGGCAGTACCAGAAACGCTAGCCACTCTGCCTCCATGTTAGATACCCCCCCCCATTGACAAAACCGATTTTGTTTTCCAAGAGGGATCTTGTGTGTTATCAGTAAGCTCGGTATGAAGTAAGTTCTCAAAAAGTTCGGGTTATACGATTAATATAGACCGTGGTTATTGAGAAGATACGGCATGAACACGAGGAAGAGTAATGCCCACAAGGGCGAGGGCCATCGGGGACGGTTGAGAGAGAAGTTCCTTTCTTCCGGTCTAGATGGATTCCACGATTATGAAATTATAGAGTTGCTCTTGACCTTTGCCACGCCGAGGAAGGATTGTAAGGACCAGGCAAAGGCGGCGCTCAAACGTTTTAAGACCCTTCAAAGAGTCATTGAAGCACCCAGCGAGGAACTCCAGGAAATAGAGGGTATTGGGCCCAAGAATGTTTTTGGTATCAAATTTGTTTATGCAGTTTCCAATCGTTATCTGAAGAAAAAACTGCTCAAAAAAGACCCGATCAACTCATCAAAAGAACTCTTCGACTATCTTTATCATAGTCTGAGAGACAAAAACCGCGAGATCTTTAAGGTTGTTTTCCTTGATGCCCAAAACAAGATCATTACTATAGAAACCCTCTTTGAGGGCACACTCACAGCCAGCAGCGTCTATCCGAGAGAGGTTGTTCAACAGGCCCTCAGGCAAAATGCCGCCGCCCTTTTTCTGGTACACAACCACCCTTCCGGTGAGCCGAGACCGTCAAAAGAAGATACCCACCTAACCCGCCAACTGATCCATGCCTGCCGAGTCATGGGAATCACAATCCACGAACACCTAATCATTGGAGACGACACGTATTTCAGTTTTGCGGATCATGGTTATATTGCAGAGATGAACCGTGAGTATGAGGCAAAAGATAAATAAGGACTCTTCGTTTTTTATTGCACAGAGCGTGCCTTCTGAAAGGCCTTATTCACAATCGCCTGCGCTTCTTCTTGGATCTGTTTCAGGTGATCCTTTCCTTTAAAGCTTTCCGTGTAAATCTTATAGATATCTTCTGTTCCTGACGGGCGGGCGGCAAACCATCCATTTTCAGTGACAACCTTAAGGCCACCGATGGGTGCGCCATTTCCAGGCGCATTGGTAAGTTTGGAAATAATTTTCTCTCCGGCCAACTCCCTTGCTTCTATCATATCTGGCGATAATACTTTCAGGGTAGCCTTTTGCTCGGGACTTGCGGGGCTGTCGATACGTTCGTAAACAGGACTTCCGAATCTATCCTCAAGTGCTTCGTAAAGCTCATCAGGGGAGCGATTCGTTTTGGCCGTGATTTCGGCTGCCAAAAGATTCATAATGATCCCGTCTTTATCCGTGGTCCAAACTGTTCCGTCTTTGCGTAAGAAAGATGCCCCCGCGCTTTCCTCGCCCCCAAAACCGTATGAGCCATCGATCAGACCGTCTACAAACCACTTAAAGCCTACGGGTACTTCGGAGAGTTTTCGTTTTAACTGGTTAGCAACGCGATCTATCATAGAACTTGAGACCAGGGTCTTTCCAACAGCAGCATCCGGCTTCCAGCCTGGCCGATTTTGAAAAAGATATGAGACCGCTACGGCAAGGTAATGATTGGGGTTAAGCAGACCCGCTCCCCTTGTGACAATACCGTGACGGTCGGCATCGGGGTCGTTTCCAAAGGCTATGTCAAAATTGTCTTTGAGTCCGATGAGGCTTGTCATAGCATAGACAGATGAGCAGTCCATGCGGATCTTTCCGTCTTTATCAACAGTCATGAAGCGAAATGTTGGATCAATGACGTCGTTAACCACTTCAATGTTGATTTTAAACCGTTCTGAAATAGGGTTCCAGAACTCGATTGCCGCCCCACCCAGAGGATCTACACCTATCTTAAGCCCCGTTTTGGAAATGGCCTCCATATTTATGATATTTACCAGGTCTTCAGTATACGGGCCGATATAGTCATACTGATGCGTACTATCAGCCGAAAGCGCCCTTTCAAAGGGAATCTTGTGGACATCCTTGTTGCCGTTAGCCAGCAAATCATTTGCCCTGTTTTCAATGACCTTAGTTGTTTCCGTATTGGCTGGTCCTCCTTGTGGGGGATTATACTTGAATCCTCCGTTGTCAGGTGGATTGTGAGAAGGCGTTATGACTACGCCATCGGCAAGTCCGCTGGTCCTTTTTCGATTATAGCTAAGGATGGCATGAGATATGACCGGCGTGGGTGTATAGCCCGGGCCGTTTTGGATTATGACGCTAAGTCCGTTGGCAGCAAAAACCTCCAAGGCAGTTGCTAGGGCCGGCTCAGACAAGGCATGGGTATCCATTCCCATAAATAACGGTCCTGTTATATGATTAGATTTTCTGTATTCGCAGATTGCCTGAGAGATGGCCAGGACATGTTCTTCGTTAAAGCTGTTTCTAAATGACGATCCTCTATGGCCGGATGTGCCGAATGTGACCTTTTGATCGGGATCTGAAGCATCCGGCTTTTGGGTGTAATAGGCGCTGACGAGTCTGGGTATGTTTACAAGGAGCTCGCGTGGAGCAGGTTTTCCGGCCAGATGGTGGATAGCCATGTATAAAACCCCCCTTATTGTTTTTACTAAACTGTAGCAGATACTGAGGTGTGAGGACAATGAAAAGTATTCCATCCGAACAAGTGGGTTCAAAGCTTCACTAGGTCAATATTTTGATGTCCTGCAGAAACGGCAGGCAGATCCGCTGGCCCCCTGGAACCGGATGATGTTTCATTTCAATGATAAGCTCTACTTCTGGTTCCTAAAACCGGTTTCAAACGGCTACGAGACGGTTGTGCCGACACCGGTTAGAACAGGGGTATTGAACTTCTTTACAAACCTCGCCGCCCCTATGCGGATGGGAAGTTGCCTTCTTTAAGGCAAGGGCGAGGAAGCCGGCGCAGTATTTACCAGATTCATGTTCAATACCACTTTCGGAGTGCTCGGTTTAGGAGATCCCGCTAAAGACTATCCCGAACTCAACCCGCATGACGAGGATCTGGGCCAGACGTTAGGTGCTTACGGGGTGGGGAATGGTTGCTACATAGTATGGCCTATACTTGGTCCATCTACGCTGCGTGATACTGTCGGTACAGTGGGGGATGTATTTATGAATCCTATCAGTTACCTGCCTTTAGGGGCATCAATGGGAATAACAGGCGAGAAAAAACTAAATGAGACATCCTTCCGAAATGGAGATTATGAGTCTCTCAAGGAGGCAGCTATTGATCCCTATGAGGCGCTTCGCGATGCTTACTTACAGCATCGGCAGGCAAAGGTGGTAGAGTAGTAACCTGATCACAATGGTCAAATCTTGATTAACTCATATTCCCTCGTTCCCAGTCCCAGCCTTGCTGCATAGTCCAACTGAATCTCCCAGTCTACATTCGGATAAAGACCGCGAAATTTATCTTTCCCCGGTTCCAGATTCTCAGAAAGGGCGGAATCTTTTCGCCCTTGTGCCTGATTGACCAGATCTGCCGAGGCCTGGTCAATGGCTACTGGGTCGTTTGAGGCAACAATACCGATGTCGGCAACGATCGGCGCATCATTATAGCCGTAGCAGTCACAGGCAGGCGAGACATCAGTGATAAAATTAAGAAAGGCGGCCGATTCCTTCTTTCCTTTCAAAACGCCGATTGTATACTCCACCATGTTTTCCAGAAAGACTGGAATTTGCTGGTTCCACTGGATCTTGATTGCCCCATTCGGACAAATAAGGATGCACTCACCACATCCTACGCATTTTTTCTGATCGATCTTTGCCTTTTCATCTACAAAAGTGATTGCCTGCTGGGCGCAACGGTCAATGCACTCACCGCAACCCTCGCAGTTTTTGCGTTTTACCTTGGGAGAGACAGAGGAATGCTGAGCCAGTTTCCCTTTTCGAGAGGCACACCCCATGCCGAGGTTTTTGATTGTGCCTCCGAAGCCTGAAAGCTCATGGCCTTTAAAATGCGCGGCACTCACAATAGCATCCGCACGGACGATCTCCGATCCTACGAAGACCTTTTTATATCGATTAAGATTTACCGTTATGGCTGTTTCACTTCCGCCCCTAAGACCGTCGGCAATGATCAAGGGAGCGCCTACCACAGCATAGTCGAAGCCGTTCTTAATGGCTGTGGTAAGATGGCCTACCGAGTCGCTTCGTGTTCCCACATAAAGGGTGTTTGCATCTGTCAGAAACGGGTTGCCCCCAGCTTCCCTGACAGCGTCAACGATTTCTCGAATAAAGACAGGCCTTATGTAGGCCGTATTTCCTGCCTCACCAAAGTGGAGTTTTATGGCCGTAAGGGCCTTGTCTTTGATCTTGTCTGTGAGTTTAACACTTTCCAGGAGTGTTCTAATCTTGCTGGTAAGGTTTTTTGTATGTGTTGTACGAAGGTCTGCAAAATAGACTCTGCTTTTCATGCTGTTCCTCCATATTTAGATGCTTGCGATAATTGTCCCCGTCTTTGAGGTATCATATCCTCCCAACTGTTTGACGCTTGTCTTGAAATCATTTGACTGTATGATTTCAAGCATAAATTGGATCTTTTTGTCTTCAAAGAATTCTTCAGGGATTACCAGGTCATATTCTTCCGTTACTACGGGGATAAAGTCCAAGCCCAGGGCCTTGGCTGCTGCGTAGATACCCAATGCAGCATCTGCCGTACCGCTTAAGACAGCTACCGCCACAGACATATGAGTGAATTCTTCCTGTTGGTAGCCATTAATCGTTTTAGGATCTATGTCAAGGGATTCGAGTCTATAGTCGCAAAGTATACGTGTGCCTGATCCTGGCTGTCGGTTGACAAAGAATAGGTCATCCCTTACCAGGTCTTCTATTCCCGTTATGCCTTTCGGGTTGTCCTTGGCTATTATTAGGCCCTGCTCCCTGTATACGAGGTTGACAAGTTTCACTGACAAGTCTGGAAGGTAACGTTTGATATAAGAGATGTTGTAAACGCCGGTTTCCGTGTCAAGGAGATGACTACCTGCTATGTGACAATATCCTTTTCGAAGTGTTATCAGGCCTCCAAGGCTTCCAACATTGGTTGAAGACAAACCGAAACGCGAGTCTTTTACGCTCATTTGGTTGGCCAAGACATCTAACGTGTTATCATGGCTGCCCACGACAACTACGGTATTTTTGATCTGGTCAAGATCTGCTAAGAGTTCAACCTTGGCCGTATCCCCAGCCCGTATTCCTTCTACATGGCTCGGGATTTCTATGATACCATCTGCTTCTGTCAGAGTCGTCACGGAACCTGCGCCCCTCGGAAGAGGGGAGGCCACGATGGTTTCCTTTACCTCTCCGAGCTTTACACGTACAAACTCGTCAAGTCCGAGTTTTGAGGCCATCTTCCGGGCTGTCCGAACCTTTACTTTGGGACGTTCCGGTTGGCGGATGCCGTGAAGCCTGTAGATTAAGGGGCGTAGAAACTTCTCGAAGGTCATGATGGCAGAGACCGGATAACCAGGGTTTCCGATAACCGGCTTATTATCAATAATGCCGAGCACTGTTGGTTTTCCGGGCATCATGGTAACGCCATGTACAAGGACCTCGCCGAGTTCGCGAATTACCCCTGCGGTGTAGTCTTCAGAACCGGCAGAAGAGCCTGCGCTGATGACTATAACCTGGGCATTGCTTTCAACAGCCTTACGAACTGTCTTTAGGATTTCCTCAAAAGCATCAGGTACTATAGGCCAAGTTTCGTGCCTGCCGCCACACTTTTCAATCATGGCCCCAAGTACGGCGGAATTGCTTTCTACCACCTGGCCCGGGGAAAGCCTGCCGGCACCCAGATCATCAGGGCTCACCAATTCTGATCCGGTAGGGATGATGACTACTCTCGGAATGTTCTTGACCTTTAGGCTAAAAATCCCGCCATTTAAGAGGGCGCCAACCTCATAGGGTGTGATTTGGTGGTTTTGGGGGAGTATAAGTTCTGTGGCAACAATGTCTTCTCCGACCTTTCGGACATGTTGCCAGGGGTAGGCGCTTGATTCAATCTGAACCGTATCTTTATCCAGCACCAATACCTGTTCTATCATAATGACTGCGTCGGTGGTATCCGGCATTGGTTGACCGGTATTGATATAAAATGCGTCTTTGCCGAGAGATAGGTTTTTGGGCCTGTCAACGGTAGTGCCAAAGGTTTTTTCTGCAAAGACTGCTATTCCATCCATTGCGGCTACGTGATAGGCGGGGGCAGAAAACCTGGCAAAGACCGGTTCTGCGGTAATCCGGCCGGCAGCTTCTTGAACCCCAACTTTTTCTTGTCCCAAGAGTGTGTCAAAGGCAATGCGATCAAAAAACAGCCTTCTGGCCTCTTTGACAGGCTTCATTTGAAGATAGATATTACGTTTGTTTGTCATGTGCT
>MAVP01000062.1 GCA_001751075.1 Desulfobacterales bacterium S7086C20
TTTTTGATTGACTAAAAAGTCATTTTGCGAATGACATTGCGCGATTCTGGAAAGAGATTCGCAAAATCACCTGGCGTTAAAAATGTTAAACTGTTTGAGGGCCTTAGCCCGAGTTTTTGACATTTAGCCAGGTGTTTTCTGAATCCCGGAATCGTGCACGGAAAGAGCAAAATCAGACTTTTTACAAAACCGTCATTTTTACAGACTCCCAGAAACCATTTCCGCTGCAGCATGCACTGCCATCGAATAGCTCTCCTTGCCAAAACCAACCAACTGGGCTGCTACAACATCAGCGATAACCGACTTTTTGAAAGGATTCTGATGATAGATATTGGAAAGATAGATCTCAATAACAGGAATTTCAAGCATCGAAAGGGCCTGCCTGATAAGCTCACTATCATAGGTGAAAGCCCCCGAGTTAATAACCGGGTTGATAATGAGTGCGTCGTAGCTGTGTGAGGCTTCATTTATTTTCCTTGCCAATATCTTTTCATCATTCGATTGAAATGTATCCACCTTAACACTGCATCCCCGAACCGCATCTTCAATATCCCTGTCAACCTCCCTCACAGCATCATTATTACTGAATGAAACACCCTCCCGGCTGCCCGTCGTATCCTCTAACTGGCCATATATGATAATGATTTTTGTATCCTTTTTACGAGGTTCATCGAGCGCTGTCTTTCTATTGTTGACGGCCTCTTGCCACTTCATCAGCTTGGATAGGACTTTTTTCGATTCCGGTTCCTCATAGTGCACTTTTTTGCTTTTAAGGCTTCTTTCGATCTCTTTCAGTGCTTCTTTCAGCCCCGGCTTGTCTTGATCAATGGCAATAAGCTGCCTGTATACCCTAGCTGCCTTGCCCAAGAAACCTTGTTTTTCATAAAGCCTCGCAAGGGTCACTGTGGGAGCAAGACCTGTCATTTGTTTTTCCCTCTTTTTTTGAGAATTATTATCTCATTTCCTCCCGTCATGCCAAATTCTGTCCTTGCAATATTTTCCACAAATTCGGGGTCTTCATTGAGTCGTTGGATGGTCTTGTACAGTGCCTTGTTTTCTGCACGAAGGCGGACATTGGACTTAAGCAACCGATCTCGTTGGAGCTTGGCTTGATAGAGATCGACTGCCCCCCGTTCGCCTAAACCGATGACAAACAAAAAGCCAAGCAGGATAACAATACCACCAGCCAATATGATCTTCGTCTTAGTTTCCATAAAATCTCGCTAGTTTCCATCCACGAACTCTTAGACCTCGACGGAATATCTGTGAGCCAGTGTCCGTCCAGAAAGGGTAGATTTTGGCCCAAGACAAGGCCGCACAAGGGTTAGCGCCTACGGCTTGAGAACAGTAGCACCGCAGTCGCAGCAGCGCTGCGTCGAGGATGAAAACCCGCGGAGAACGCCGTATTGGGTCAAAATATGCCATTTATGGATGGAAACTCGCTATGTACGCCTCTTTCGAACACTTGTTCTAACGATATCCACCACGTCCCCTACTTCCCGGCACCTAAAAAGGCACGCACATCCACCATAAAGAAGAGCACCAAGCCCAATGCTTCCAAACACCCATATTAAAAGGCACCAAGGATTTTCGTTATATTTCGGGGTTACCCAAAGTACCCCAAAGGCTATAACCACGCCCATCACAACAGCAGAAGCCATAGATTTAAATACGGATTGGAGTATACCACGAGCACCAATTCGCCCCAAACGTTTTCTTAGAGCCAGGATCAAGAGAACAAGGTTTACGCCTGAAGCCACTGACGTTGCCAGAGCCAGTCCTCCGTGCCGCATAGGAACCATAAGAACAACACTTAAGACGATATTTACCAAAAGAGATATAACGGCAATCTTAACCGGCGTCTTCGTATCCTGAAGGGCATAAAAGGTCGCAACCACCACACGAACACCTGAAAAGGCCCAAAGACCAACAGAATAATAAAGAAGTGCCTCGGCAGTCAGATGTGTAGCGTCAAAATCAAAGGCTCCCCTCTGAAACAGCAATTGCACTATGGGCTCTCGGAGCACTATAAGGCCTACCATTGCAGGAATGGTGACAAAAAAAACCAACCGAAGAGCATATGAAAAGGAACTGCGAAGACCTTCAATATCCTTTGCCGCCGCCTGTTTGGACAGAGTAGGTAACACCGCGGTTGCAAGGGCAATGGCAAATACACCAAGGGGAAACTGTACCAGCCGGTCAGCATAATAAAGGTATGAGACACTGCCTTCTGGGAGCAAGGAGGCAAGCAGAGTTCCTACAAAGATATTCACCTGATAGACCGCAGCCCCAAAAACGGCTGGTGTCATCAGCAGTGCTATTCGCTTGACAGCCACATGATATAACGGCCCCCTTACGAACACGCGAAAGCCTTTTCGAACCATACAGACAATTTGAAGCGCTAACTGCAACGCCCCCCCAACAATCACTCCGATGGCAAGACCAAGGGTTGGCTTTGTGAGATGAGGTGAAACAAGGAGTATTGAGCCAATCATGGCAATATTTAGCAAAACGGGTGCAAAGGCAGGCGCCGCAAAATGCCCAAGGGCATTCAATATCCCCATGGCCAGTGCAACCAAGGCGATAAAGAAAATGTATGGAAACATCACCCTTGTCAAGAGGACTGTTAACTCAAACTTATCTGGTACGGAATAAAATCCTGGGGCTATAATCCTGACAATAAACGGCGACAGCAATACTCCCAACACAGAGACAATTACAAGGAGTATGGCAAGAAGCCACCATGCAGACCTGGCCAATTTAAAGGCTTCTTCACGACCACGGTTATACAGATATTCAGTAAAAACGGGAATAAAAGAGATCGTTAAAGAACCTTCGGCGAAGAGACGGCGTAAAAGGTTCGGAATCCTAAAGGCCACAAAGAACGCATCGGCCGCGAGCCCGGCCCCGAAAAACCACGCTACTATCACATCTCTTAGAAATCCAAGGATACGGCTTAACAACGTAGCCGCTCCTACAACGCCGGCAGCCTTTGTTATTTGACGGGTTTCAGACATACGAAGGTTACCTTATTTGTAGGTGTTTACCGTTGGATTTTAGCTTGACAAATACGGAACAAGTTATTACCCTATCAGTTTAAATTTCAGAAAGGAGCAGGAAACATTGGCAACACACAAATCAGCCATCAAGCGGGCTAGGCAAAATACGGTTAGAAACCTTCGTAACAAATCAAACCGTACACGGGTAAAAAGTGTTATTAAAAAAGTCAGGGCTTCCATTAGTGAAAAATCGTCGGACAAAGCTAAGATCGAACTAACCGCTGCTATCCCTATTATTCAAAAAGCAGCTCAAAAAGGTGCCATCCACCGCAAAAGTGCTTCTAGGAAAATATCGCGCCTTACAAGGCAAGTAAACGCCATATCTGCCTCATAACGCATTTAAAGGATCGTCACTTAATAACTGTCACATCTTGCTGGTCTTTTGGGCCGTCTTCTGCGTTGCTCGGTTGGTCAAATACCTCGGCATGCTCCCGCGTGAGCGCGGATTATGCAAACTTGTTCTTCAGCTAAGCCCTTAGAAATCCAGGAAGATACGGTCATGAACCTTTTCCGCCAAACGCTCAGATATAACCTCAATGGCTGCCCTTCTGTTGCTCTCTGTAGTCAGCTTGTTATCGGAAACATCAAAAGGCTCATTATCAGAAAGTCCTTGGGTCAACCATATGACCTTCCCGTCAACACGCTTCAAACTTAAATCAACCGTAACAGCTACCCGTCGCACGGAAGAGTTATAGGTTGTCGTATGAGAGATGGTCTCCACATCCAATGAGGTAATACGCCCTCTTAGGCTCGCATCCGCCTTTGCTTCACTCACTACCCGGACCACCTTGCTTCGAGTAAACTCATAGATTAGATCACCGGTAAAAACCGACTCAATCCCCGATTCCGAGGTGTCATTTTCCAACACTATGATGGCTATTGCCTCTATGCCCTCTGGAGCTTTTAAACCAGCCCCTTTGAAATGGTATCCGCAACCAGAAAGGACAAGCGAGATAACTATTGCCAGAATCCTAACAGCAACTCGCCCAAAGTATGTTTGTTTTTGATTCGTCATTAATCAGTTACCGGTCATCAGTTGTCCCGCCTACGCTTTGAGAAGCTCCGGCGCGGCAAGCAGTTATCAGCTGTCAGGAATAAGAGGGCAGTTCTCTGTTACCAGTGGTCAGTAACGCCTAAACCAGAGACTCGCAAGCAGAAACAGCAACCCGGAACCTTTGGATCTTGAACCTTTAAACCCTGAACCTCCTTCAGCCTAATTACCTTCAGCCTTTCACTCTTATACTACAATGTTCACCAACTTATTCTTTACCACAATCACCTTCTTGATGGTCCGTCCTTGAAGACGGGCCACAATCCGTTCATCTGCGAGTGCAACATTTTCTATTTGTTTGCCATCAGTACCAGCTGCCACTTCGATTTTGCTTCGCACCTTACCGTTTACCTGAACAACGACGAGTATTTCGTCTGCCTTGATAGCCTCCTCCATGTAGGTAGGCCACGAGATCTCCAGGACACTTTCATTGTGGCCGAAACTCTCCCACAACTCATCAGCAAAATGCGGTGCAATAGGAGAAAGAAGGATCACCGCGGTCTCTACGGCAAACCGCATAACTTGTAAATCCTCGGGAGAAGAAAGTAAGTTTTCCTTTTTAGAGTGAATTGTATTTATCAACTCCATGACAGCACTTATAGCTGTATTGAAATGGAACCTAGCCTCAATGTCATTTGTCACACGCTTGATCGTCTGGTGGGTCTTTCTGTAGAGTGCCTTTGCATCTCCTGTAAGGGCCTTTCCACCATCGAAAGGTCGGACATCCCGCAACTCATCTAAACTATCTGTTATCAACCGCCACACCCTGTTAAGAAACCGCCAAGCCCCCTCCACTCCTTGGTCACTCCAGTCTAAGTCCCTTTCCGGAGGGGCAGCGAAAAGGCAAAAGAGCCTTAGTGTGTCAGCGCCGTATTTCTCTATAAGTGCGTTGGGATCAACAACGTTCTTCTTCGACTTAGACATCTTCTCGATTCGGCCAATCTTAACCTGACTTCCACAGTACTTGCAGGCATTCCCCGCTTCACTCGTGATCACCTCATCAGAAAACAAAAAACCATGATCGGGGCATTTTACTGTCTCTTTGCAAACCATTCCCTGTGTTAAGAGACGCGTAAAGGGTTCTTTATAATCGACAAGTCCGAATTCCCTGAGAACACGTGTAAAATAACGCGAATACAGAAGGTGTAAGATTGCATGTTCAACACCGCCAATATACTGGTCCACAGGCATCCAATATTTTACCGCCTCCTTGTCAAACATCGCCTTGCCGTAACGGGGACTGCAATAACGTTCGAAATACCATGACGATTCCACAAAGGTATCCATGGTGTCTGTCTCGCGGCGCGCATCGGAACTGCCGCACTTGGGACATTTTGTCTTTACGAAGCTTTCCAACGAAGATAGTGGTGACCCCCCCGCCTCAAGCATTTGGGCATCTTCAGGAAGTACTACCGGAAGATCGTCTTCCGGAACTGCCACAACACCACACCTGTCACAATAAACAACAGGAATAGGTGCTCCCCAATACCTCTGACGGGAAATCCCCCAATCCCTGAGTCTGAAATTGACTGTCCTTTTCCCAAGCCCTTTTTCTTCCAGACAGTCTGCAATATCGTCTAGGGCGTTTAAGTTTTGCAAACCATCAAACTGTCCTGACTGAACCAAGACCCCTTCTTCGACATAAGCCTCTGTCATACATTGTGCCTCTAGCAAGTCCCCTTCAGGCTGAATCACTACAATAATCTCTAAGCCATACTTCTTGGCAAACTCAAAATCACGTTGGTCGTGGGCGGGTACGGCCATAACAGCGCCTGTACCATATTCCATCAATGCAAAGTTTGCCGTAAATATCGGCATCTCACGGCCCGTAAAGGGATTGATGCAATAGGCCCCGACAAAGATCCCTTCTTTTTCATAATCATCAGAAGTTCTCTTTATCTTGTCTTCATGGCGCATTCGCTCCACAAAGGCGTTCACCTGTCCTTCCTGCTCCGTTCCAGCAGAAAGCCTTCCCACCAGTGGATGTTCAGGAGCCATAACCATGAAGGTAGCGCCAAATACCGTATCCTGACGTGTAGTAAACACGGCGATGTGGCCATCACCATCCTTTAATGGAAAACGAATCTCTGCTCCTACGCTCTTACCGATCCAGTTCTTCTGCATGGTCACTACTTTGTCAGGCCACCCTGGCAGACGATCGCAATAGGCTAACAAGTCTTCAGCAAAATCGGAAATACGTAGAAACCACTGGTCCAGATCCCTTTGAATTACCACCTCACCACAACGCCAGCAGCATCCTCCTTCAACCTGCTCATTTGCCAGTACTGTCTGGCAGGTTTTACACCAGTTTACGGAAGATTTTTTCCTGTAAACCATGTCCTTTTCAAGCATCTTTACAAAAAGCCATTGCTCCCACCGATAATATTGCCGATGACATGTGGAAAGCTCTCTATCCCAATCATAGCTAAACCCGAGGCGCTTGAGTTGTAATCGCATATTATCAATGTTCTTATACGTCCACTTTGCAGGATGGACATTGTTGGCAATAGCCGCGTTTTCCGCCGGCATCCCAAAGGCATCCCATCCCATAGGGTGCAAGACATTGTACCCGCGCATGCGCTTATATCTGGCCACCACATCTCCGATTGTGTAATTACGAACATGTCCCATGTGGATATTGCCTGATGGATAGGGAAACATCTCCAAGAGATAGTATTTTTCCTTTTCGGGGTCTTCTTTTACCTGAAACAGCCCCTTGTCTTTCCAAATTCTCTGCCATTTCAGTTCTATCGGCTCTGGATTGTATTTGTCCTGCATAACCAATCTCTCCACACCCTAACGTATATTATACGTGTCTCAGCGCTTACGTATGCCACAATATAGTTAAAAGGGCAAATGAAGTTGCCCCTACTAGCCTAAATCTTGACCTTCCTAAAGTCAAAGACCGGGCCATCGATACAAACATGAAAATAACCACCCTCATCTGCAGCCCTTTTGACAGCACATCCCAGACAGACCCCAAAACCACAGGCCATTTCCGCCTCCAGAGAAACCTGACACGGGATGTCGTAGGCACCCGCTATTACGCCAACAGCCTTCATCATAGCCTGAGGACCACAGGCATAAATGATGTCTGGCCTTTCGCCGGCCTCAAGGGATTTCTCGACAGCAGATGTCACCAGTCCTGCTTCACCGACACTGGCATCTTCCGTAGAGACATGAATCTTAATCCCCAGTGACTGAAACTCTTTCTCACACAGGATGTCCGAGGAAGAGCTACCCCCAAGAAACACAGTCTGGGTTACACCCTGGTATTTGCTAAGATGAAAAGCAAGGTAGTAAAGAGCAGCCACCCCTACCCCGCCTGCCACAAGGAACACACAATTGGCCTGTTCAAGACAGGGAAAGCCATTTCCAAGTGGGCCTAGCACATCTATGTCATCACCGGCCTTCATTTCAGACATCGCTTTGGTGCCCTGCCCCACTACCTTGTAGAGGAGTTCAATACCCAGCGTTTTATCCTCTTCAACAACCAATCTGTGCACTGAAAAGGGCCTGCGAAGCAAGGTGATGGATGCATGAGAAGGCCTTATCATGACAAACTGACCCGGCTTGACGACTCGCGCCAGTTCCGGAAAGGCAAGCCCTAACCTATAATAAACGGGGCCAAGCTCAATGTTATAGAGAATGGACACCTTTTTCTGAAATAATCCCATAAGGCGCTTCTTTGACAGGACTAAGAAATGACAGACTCGTAAAAAGCTTTTGTGAGCGACACTGTCATTGCCTACTACAGTGTATCCGCACAATCTTTCTAATAATCGCGCTGGTCGAGGCGCCCCCTGTTAAGGGGATGCGCACAACCCGCCCACCTGCCGCCTCCACAACATCTCTTCCGATAATGGCATCTTCTTTCCAGTCCGCTCCCTTAACGAGGACGTCAGGCGTTACAAGTTCAATCGTTGCCAGTGGGTCCGGTTCGTCAAAGATTGTCACATAGTCGACACATTCCAGAGACGCCAGGACCTCAGCACGTTCGTCTTGAGCGACTATCGGACGGCCCGGCCCTTTAATCCGGGCCATAGACCGATCAGAGTTAACGGCTATTAAGAGCACATCCGCCAGTTGCCTGGCGGCCCTTAAGTACCTCACATGACCTATGTGAAGGAGGTCAAAACAACCATTGGTAAAGACGATCTTCTTTCCCGCCTCTTTGATAGAACGGGCTTTTCCCCTCAACCCCTTACGATCCAGTATCTTCTCATTCATACGCTTCCGGCACCCGTTGCTCCAAACATGGAATCTGTTTTCTGGTCTGCTCCAGTACACTCAGATCTATAGTGGCTGAAATCGTGGCTGAACGCCTGGCGGCCCTTGCCAATACTTCGCCGTAAGGAGAAACAAGGCGCGAATGACCCGCATAGATCAGTTCATCATCTCTGCCACTCCGGTTGGCGCCAAGAACAAAGACCTGGTTTTCAACAGCTCTGGCCTTTAAGAGCACATCCCAGTGAGAAACCCTTGCAGCCGGCCATTGAGCCACGACAGCAATTATTTCAGCCCCTTTTAAAGCAAGCGCCCGGCACAACTCCGGGAACCTCAAGTCATAGCATATCATAAGGCCTATCCTGCCTAAGGATGTATTCGCTACAACTGCATTTCTCCCCGACTTGAAATACTTGTCCTCACTAGTCGGTGTAAAAAGGTGCACTTTGCGGTATTCCGCACAGACAACACCCCGATCGACGACATAAGCAGTGTTATAGATCCCGTCCACCCTCTTTTCGGGCAAAGAACCTATGATCGTAAGTTGCCTCTTTTTTGCTAGTCGCATCAACTCTTCAAGAATCTCAGGTGTCGTCTCGGAAAGCTCCTCAAGGCTATCATTTACAAAACCAGTGGACCACATCTCAGGAAGCAAGACAAGCTGAACTCCCTTTCTTGCAAGAGATGTAATAAGTCTTTTTGCCACAGCAAGATTATGGTCTATCTCACCTAGACAAACATCAAATTGTACGATACCCGATTTTACGACCGGATGCCTCCCCATTCTTCTACACCGCCCTTGCCAGCGTCAACACATCTACCCACTCAGCTTCAGCCTTCATTAAAACCTTGGCACACTCATTTACGGTAGAACCCGTTGTGTATACGTCATCTACCAAAAGGATCTTCTTTCCTCTTATTTGCTCGGAATCTTCGACGGAAAAGGCGTTCCTAATGTTTCTCTTACGCTCCTTACGTGACAGCGCGGTTTGGGGCTGGGTCCACCGGCTGCGGGATAACGCCAGACCGTCAAATGGAATTTGATCCTGCCTTGCCCATTTCGTGATCAAAAGATGTGCCTGGTTGAACCCTCTTTCGCGCAAACGCTTTATGTGCAAGGGCACAGGGATAAGAAGATCTACGTTATCCCTGCCCCAGAAGTGATAAAACGTGTCTCTTAAAAGGGCGACTAAAGGCGTTGAAACAACGGCCTTCTTTCCATACTTGAACACGTGAATAGCCTCCATAAGGCTACCATCATATACACCAAAGGCCCTGGCCTTCCTGAAATATCTTTTTTCTGTAAGGCATTCCCAGCACGTGTGATTATCACCTTCTTTGGAAACAAAAGGAATACCACACTCCAAGCAAAAGGGAGAGCAAATTGGAACAAGATCACTCCTGCATAATTCACAAAAGTGCGATGCAGTGATCCGCGATAGTGAGTCAAGTAGCTGTTGTTCACTGACTAACTGCAACCCGTCTAAGCTCCTACAAATAACACACTTCGGCGGAAAGATGGTGTCTAGAAAAGCATGTAGTAAAGATCTAAACATCGGCCAGGAGCATTAGTCAGTTGCCCCGCCTACGCTTTGAGAAGCTTCGGCGCGGCAAGCAGTTATCATTGAACCTTGAACCTATGAACGCCTAAAGACGTTCTACCAACGCTTCTCCGAATTCAGAACATTTGAGTTCGCGGCTTTCCTGCATCTGGCGGGCAAGATCATAGGTAACAAGTCCTTCTGATATGGTCTTTTCGACCGCATGCTCAATAGCATAGGCCGCCTCTTGCCAGCCCAGGTGTTGAAGCATCATAACCCCTGATAATATTAATGACAAAGGGTTTGCTTTGTCCTTCCCGGCATATTTGGGTGCAGTACCGTGAGTGGCTTCAAAAACAGAACAACCGTCCCCCATATTGGCTCCAGGAGCCATGCCAAGCCCACCTACTTGGGCAGCTAAGGCGTCTGAAAGATAATCACCATTAAGATTAGGGGTGGCAATCACATGGTACAACTCGGGCCTTAGAAGTACCTGTTGAAACATCATGTCGGCAATTCTGTCTTTAATCACTATTTTCCCGGGCGGCACCGCCACGCCCGGCCCTTCACCCAGGTCTGATTCAAAGACAATGCGGTCTTTAAACACCTCCCGTGCCACCTCATAGCCCCATCTCATAAAGGCGCCTTCCGTGTACTTCATGATATTTCCCTTGTGTACCAGGGTAACACTGGGCAAATCATGATCCACGGCATACTGAATGGCCCTTGCCACCAATCGGCGGGACGCAATTTCACTCATCGGCTTAACCCCGATGGCCGAAGCCTTTCTTACATCCACTTTCATACGATCATTAAAAAAGTCAATCACGGCCTCCGCCTCATCGCTTCCAGCCTCCCACTCAATGCCGGCATAAACATCTTCCGTGTTTTCCCGAAACACTACCATATTCACCTTTTCGGGATACTTCATAGGGCTAGGCACTCCTTTGATATATCGTATGGGCCTGATACAAGCATAAAGGTCTAGCTTTTGCCTTAACGCCACATTTACACTGCGAATCCCCTTTCCAACCGGGGTCGTCAATGGGCCCTTAATGGCAACCACATGGTCCTTGATTGCCTGAAGGGTTTCTTCCGGCAAAGGATTCCCGGTCTTACTCGATGCCTTTTCGCCTGCCAATATCTCCTTCCACTCGATCTTGCGCTGATCCACATATGCCATACGAACAGCTTCGTCGAAGACCAAACGGGAGGCCGCCCAGATATCAGGACCTATACCATCTCCTTCGATAAATGGAATGACAGGGATGTTTGGAACCACAAGAGCGCCATCTGCCTTTATAGTGATCCGATCTGTTTTAGTTTGGTGTTCTTTTTTGCCTTCCATTTGTTCTTCCTCTAATCGGCCAACTTCTTAAGATAGATCTGAATGATCGATATTGCCGCCGGCGTAATACCTGAAACCCTTGATGCCTGTCCAAGAGAAACGGGTCGTATCGCTGAAAGCTTTTCTTTCACTTCATTTGAAAGGCCCGGAACCAAATGATAGTCAAATTCATCGGGAATCTTAGCTTTTTCAAAGCCCTTTAAGCGTTCAACCTGTTCCTCTTGCCGACGAATATACCCGTCGTACTTGACAAGGATACTGACTTGCTCAGTAACTTTGCCGTCAAAAGAAAGGATACGCTCGTCAAGTTTGGCAAGCTTTTCAAAGGATGCCTCCGGCCTTTTCAAGATGTCTTTTAGCGTTACCGGTTGATTAATTGTCCCTACACCCAGTGCTTTCAGGGTCTGATTTACTTCAGAACTAGGATTGAGGCGAAACCCGGAAAGGATGGCCAGAAGCCTTTCTATGGCCTCACGCTTTTTGGTGAACTTATCGTAAAGCTCATCAGATACAAGACCGATCTCGTGGCCAAGTTCGCGAAGTCGCAAGTCTGCATTATCTTCCCTGAGCAAGAGGCGATACTCCGCCCTGGAAGTAAACATGCGATAGGGATCCTTTGTTCCCTTGGTCACCAAGTCATCAATCATGACACCTATATAGGCTTGATCACGCCCGAGGATTATCGGCAACTCCCCTTTTACATAACATACACTATTGATCCCGGCCATAATCCCCTGGCCTGCCGCTTCTTCATAACCTGATGTGCCGTTGATCTGACCCGCCAGGAACAATCCATTAATAGCCTTACATTCTAAGCTCGGTTTCAACTGCACAGGATCGACATAATCATATTCAATGGCATAGCCGGGACGGACAATTTCGACATTTTCCAGGCCCTCGATAGAATGAAGCATTTTAAGCTGAATATCCACAGGCAGGCTGGTAGGAACACCGTTCGGGTAAATCTCCGTCGTTCCCAGCCCCATAGGTTCAAGAAAGATCTGATGTCTGTCTTTTTCAGGAAACCGAACTACCTTGTCTTCAATAGAGGGACAATATCGGGCCCCGGTACCCGTAATAACCCCGGCAAAAAGTGGTGAACGATCCAGTCCGGTCTTAATAACCTCGTGGGCTTTCTTGTTTGTGTAGGTTATATGACAAGGTACCTGCCTTTGGACAATTGCATCAGTTTCAAGAGAAAAGGGGACCGGGAAATCATCGCCATATTGGGGAGTAAGTCTGGAAAAGTCGATTGTGCGACCATCCAGACGAGGGGTCGTCCCGGTCTTGAGGCGGCCAATCTTTAGACCCAGTTCCTTTAAGTGCTCGGAAAGTCTATTTGAGGGAGGATCTCCCATTCGACCTGCCGGAAAATTCTTTAATCCAATGTGAATCAACCCATGCAGGAAAGTCCCTGTCGTCAAGATGACAGCCTTTCCGAAAAAACTCTCTTGGATACTCGTTGTAATCCCTTTGATTGTATCATCTTCAACGATTAAGGTATCAACCACGCCTTGTTTTACGTCCAGGTTGTCCTGTTGTTCCATAATACCCTTCATGCGAAGGCGATACTTTTCCTTGTCTGCCTGGGCCCTGGAAGACTGTACAGCAGGTCCTTTCTTTGTATTCAGCCGTCGAAACTGGATACCGGTGGCGTCTATATTCTTGGCCATCTCCCCGCCGAGAGCATCGATCTCATGGACTAAATGGCCCTTGGCAAGACCGCCTACCGCAGGGTTACAGGACATCTCTCCAATGTGATCGACATTGATAGTCATCATCAAGGTTGAGTGACCCAATCGCGCAGGAGCCAAAGCAGCCTCGCAACCAGCATGCCCGGCCCCTACCACGATCACGTCATATATTTTAGGATATGTATCCATATACGGAAATGCCTAAAGTGAGAAACAGATGATCAATAGATAATAAATTTCATGTCTTATAGAGATACTCCAGGATACATCACATAACCACATATTCAAGCGTTTTTCAATCCACAAAAGGCGTTCTTCCCCAGAACGCCACATCCCGTATCCATAATTTGACAATTGAATATCACTCAATTATATATACATGTTATGTTCAGACGGTCAAGGCCTTTTGGCCGGTTCACTTTTCAGACAAATCGGTTGAAACAGAGCACGTTTCTGCATTTTAAAGCGTACTCTTAATATATAATGTTAGCATCGCGCTTCGCGTGACGCGTCCGGGCGCCTACCGCTCTCCCGCGTCACACGTTCTG
>MAVP01000063.1 GCA_001751075.1 Desulfobacterales bacterium S7086C20
CTCCTACAAACATTGACAATCTTTTGAAGCAATTGAGTTCTATAGGAAAAGACATAAAACAGCTTACGGGCTCTTTTTCAGGCGTTTTAGGGGGAGAAGCCGGCCGGACCTCTCTCCAGATTATCGTCGATAACCTTCGGGAGTTAACCCAAACGCTAAATAAAACAGTGCAAAGGAACCATGAAAATATTGACCGAACATTGGACAACTTCCACATCTTCTCACAAGAGCTTAGAGATATAAGCGGTAGCAACAAGGAGGCCTTAAGAGAAATTGTGGTCAATTTCAGACAAGCCTCTCATCAATTGCGAAAGACTATTACGGCCTTTAACCAGATTACCGAAAAGATCAACCGTGGGGAGGGAACCATTGGTAGGCTCATTAACGATGAAGAAACCGTGGAGAGCATGAACCAAACGTTAGTTGCCCTCAAAGAGATTAGTGAAAAGATCAACCGTGGGGAGGGAACCATTGGTAGGCTCATTAACGATGAAGAAACTGTAGATAATGTCAATAAAACGCTAACTAATGTCAACAGCTTTCTCGAGAAAGAAGAAAGCTTTCAGACCTATCTGAACTACAGGGGGGAATATTTGTTCGATAGTGAGGATATGAAGTCATACCTGTCACTTCGTATTCAGCCCAAAGAGGACAAGTATTATCTTTTGCAAGTAGTAGATGATCCGGCAGGAAAAAAGGAGGAGACCGTTACCACCACGACGACAGGAGGGACGTCTACGACTCAGACCACTGAAACAATCGACAAGGATGAACTCAAGTTTTCTGCTCAAATAGCCAAGCGTTATTATGATCTGGGGTTGCGGGGCGGGCTTTTTGAGTCAACCGGTGGCATTGCTGCCGATTACTACATGTATGATGACCGCCTTGTTCTATCCATGGAGGCTTTTGATTTCGATCCAGATAAAAACCCACACTTGAAATTCAAGGTGGATTTTACGCCCTTTCACTACTTGTATGTATCAGGTGGATTTGACGACTTCATTAGCGACGAAGGCAATGAGTCAGTTTTTATAGGTCTGGGGTTGCATTTTTCTGATCAAGATCTAAAAACCCTTCTCTCCGGTGCGCCTATACCTAGATGAATCCAAAAGACATAGAACGTACAAAACCCTTTAAGCTCGTCAAGTATTTTACTTTTTCCAGCCTTGTTGTTATCCTCGCCGGCGCCTTGATCCTGTCCACAGTTATTGCCCACAGGGCAGAAACAGTGCTCATAAAAAAAAGTGAAGATTATGCCCTGTTAATGGCAGAAAACCTCAATCATCAGGTCTTCCTCCAATTTATTGTTCCCGCAGCTCTCAAGTTTGGCCAGGTGATTCAATTGCGGAATAAAACCCTATTTAAGCGCTTGGACAAGGTTGTGAGAAGTACTCTACACAGCTTCAATGTAGAGATGGTAAATATCTATGACCGAAAGAACAACGTTATATTTTATAGCTTTGACAAAAACTTATTAGGGCAAGAAGGTAGGGGGGGTATAGACTATCAGCAAGCCTTGAATGGCAAATCAAGTTCGAGGCTTATTCGAAGAGAGGGATATTGGGCTTTATTTACGGGGGCCCCAAAGGAAAGTGAGTTGCGAACCTATGTGTCTTTGAGGGCAGAAAAGCCACTGTCTGATTTAGATGGGCCTATTCTTGGTGTTTTCGAGATTGTCCAAGACCTCTCTGAAGATTATCAGACTATTGCCCACTTCAAGTATCGGATTATGCTTACCTCCGTATTGATTATGGGGCTTTTGCTTATTGTCCTTCGTTATATTGTAAAAAAAGGTGAGAGAATCATTCAGAAACGGGCCGCCGAACAACTCTTATTGAGGGAAGAACTGAATCAAGCCCAACGCCTTGCAAGCCTTGGCGAGATGGTGGCGGCTGTGTCTCATGAGATACGCAACCCTCTGGGAATTATCAGCAGTACAGCTGAATTACTAAGAGGGAAATTGACCCACACAGACACCCAAGACAAGCTGGCGGATGTAATTGTTCAGGAGGCCAATCGCCTAAACAATATTGTCACTGATTTTCTTGACTTTGCACGGCCTCCAACACTGAATCTCATGTCATGCAAAGTAGACGAAATCTTGGACAATAATCTGAAACACCTTGCCCCAGAGATTAGCAATAAGGGATATGAAATCCACAAGAAGCTTAAAACACACATTCCTGAAATTCAAGCAGATCCCGGGTTATTGTACCAGGCCTTCTTGAACGTTCTGATCAATGCCATGCAAGCCATGCCTGAAGGAGGGAAGATATTCATTGAAGTATCTACCCGCAAAAACAGCCTTACAACTGTTTTTTTCGATGAAGGTACAGGGATTTCTGAACAAACTCTGTCAAAGATCTGGGATCCCTTCTTTACCACAAAGGATAAAGGGAGTGGACTGGGGTTACCTATAGTAAAGAAAATAATTGAAGGCCTTGGAGGTACTGTTAATGTCGAAAATGGCCCGGAGAAGGGAGCGCAAGTTACTATCACCTTGCCCGTTGATGGTGGCAAACACAACTAAGTCGTCAAGTAAAAAATATCTTATACATCTTGCTTGCCTTTTTGTCCGTTTTCTGTGTTGCATTAAGGCTAACATAACTCGTTATGTGTACCTTAATGCGCCTTGAAAACGAACAAAATTACGGCGCAATCTGCACAACTTATTTTTACTTGCCTCTTAAAGGAAAAGGACAATGGATACAGTTCTCGTCGTAGATGACGAAAAGAATTACCTTGTCGTATTGAGTGCGTTTTTGGCGCAGGAAGGATATGAAACCATTACTGCCGACAATGCCGAGCATGCCCTCAAGATCATTGAGTCTACAGATTTAGACCTTGTCCTTACAGATATGAAGATGTCTCCCGTGGACGGGATTGAACTCCTTGGACGTATCAAGGAACGATTACCAGACTTGCCTGTGGTTATGATGACGGCTTACGGAACGGTGGAAAAAGCCGTTGAGGCCATGCAATTGGGGGCATTCAACTTTATCTTAAAACCTTTTCAAAATGAAACTCTAAGACAGTTGATAAGCAAAGCGATTCATACTTATAAGGTGTTGAAGGAAAACCAAAGACTTATCCATGAACTGGAAAACCTGTATCGTTTTGATAATATCATTGGCAAAAGCAAGCCCATGCAAGTTGTGTTCAGTATGATTCAAAAAGTCGCCCGCACCAAGGCTACGGTACTGATTACAGGCGAAAGCGGAACCGGCAAGGAATTAGCCGCCAAAGCGATTCATTTCAACAGTTCTCGACGGAACAAGCCCTTTGTGGCCGTTAGTTGTGCAGCTCTTGCTGAAACCTTACTTGAAAGTGAACTCTTTGGGCATGAAAAGGGCGCCTTCACTGGTGCTGCCGCCATGAAAAAGGGGCGTTTTGAGATTGCCGATGGAGGGACTTTGTTATTGGATGAGATTGGTGAAATACCATCCTCCTTGCAAGTAAAACTCCTTCGGGTCCTCGAAGAAATGAATTTCGAGCGCGTTGGAGGTACGAGAACGATAGGGGTTGATGTGCGCCTAATAGCGGCCACCAACAAGGATCTGAGGGCTGAAGTGGAACACAACCGCTTTCGGGAGGATCTTTATTTCCGTCTCAATGTAATAAATATTGATTTGCCGCCGTTAAGACAACGCCCTGAAGACATCCCTCTGTTGGCTATGCATTTTGTCAACAAACATGCCCGGGAAGCTGGTAGAGAGAATATGACCGTTTCTGCAGAGGCTATGGGTTTTTTATGCAATCATCGCTGGCCGGGAAATGTGAGAGAACTTGAGCATGCTATTGAAAGGGCAGTGCTTTTGAGCAAAGGAGATGAAATAAAACTAGAAGATCTTCCCAAAGATCTCATGCGGTTTGCAGATCTGGAAATACCGCTGGATTGGAACAAGCTATCCAACCTTCCTAAGACCCTCGATATGATAGAAAAAAGACTCATCGAAAAGGCGCTTGCCCTGTCAAACAACATACAGGCCCAAGCAGCCAACCTTCTTGGCATACCTCGGAACAATCTTCACTATCGTCTCAAAAAGCACAATCTCTTGTGATACCTGAATCTTGCATGAAAACTAATGAGAGATTGAAATCACATTAAATGACAGCAGGTTAAGCTGGCCAGAGCAGTAAACTAGAATACCTATCAGGTAAACGAATCTCCCAGGTAAAACGGATGAACATCATTTTATCTCATTAATTTTCACCCTGCGGGCGAGCCGGAGGCTTCCATCTGCTGCGTTATTAAGGGCTCGCAATAGTTCACTATGGCTTCGCCCTTAAGTGCCTTGCATATGAAAGCCTCCGACTCGTGCAAAATTCAAGTGTAATGTCAGAGGAGAAGCCTTATGTCGCCAGATCACGAGAAAGAACTGCAAAAAATCATTGGTGACCTTGAATGCCCGAAGGATTTTAAGTGCTACAAGTCGGGATTTGAGGTACTTTGCAGGGCAAAGGATATCGGGATAGAATCGTATCTGGAGTGCCTGGAAGAAGATGCAAGAGAGTGCACGTTCTCATTTGCCTTCGGGGAGGCTCGTTTCTGCAAGTGTCCTCTTCGAGTTTATATTTCCAAGAAACTCGGGAGGTAAGCTTTTATAATGAAAATTGTATCCATTGCACTAAGTAAGAGGAAGGGAACTCGTAAGGTCGTAGTTGAAGAGGCCTTTCTTGTTGAAAATCACGGTCTGGAAGGTGACGCCCACGCAGGCCCGTGGCACCGGCAGGTGAGTTTTCTGGCCGGCGAAAGCATTGAAAAGGCCCACAAGAGAGGACTCGATGTCACCTTTGGGGATTTTGCGGAAAATATCGCCACATACGGTATTGACTGGCTTCGGGTTCCTGTGGGGACACAGGTGAATCTGGGTGAGGCTGCGCAGGTGGAAATTACACAGATTGGGAAGGAATGCCACAAAAAATGTGCTATCTACTATCTGGCCGGCGACTGCATAATGCCAAGGGAGGGGATCTTCGCCCGCGTCCTGAAGGGTGGAAAAATACGTTGCGGCGACTCAGTTCAGATTGTTTCTGAGCGCTAAGAAAGAACAGAGGATGGAACAGATCGTTTCTCGCCAAGTATTGCAGTGTGACGGGGAAACGTGTCAGACCGACAACCATGATCTGATTCGGGAAGAACCCCTTCTGATCCGTATTGAGGGGAAGCCCTATTCGGTTGTGATGCGTACACCTGGAGAGGAAAACTGCCATGTGGCCGGCTTTTGTCTGTCTGAAGGCCTGGTAGATCAGCCAGAGGAAATTGCAACCCTCGGCTACTGTAATGAAATAGATGGCAACGTGGCCACTGTGACGCTAAAACCGTCAAGACGCGACAAGGTTTCCGCCCTTTTGGAAAGACGGGGGTTTATGAGTCAAACCAGTTGCGGGATCTGCGGTAAAGAACTGATAAAGGACTTATGTCAGTTTCTGGTCCCTGTTACCGACGACACAAGAATCAAGGTGAGCGATGCCTTGCGCTGTGTTGATCAACTTTCGGGGCACCAGCAATTGTACGAAAGGACTCGCGGATCTCACGCTGCCCTGCTCTTTGATCCCAAGCTCGAGTTGTTGGCCGTGGCAGAAGACGTAGGTCGTCACAACGCACTGGACAAAGCCATCGGCAGGGCTTTTTTGAATAGAAAGCTTGCCGATGTCTTTTTGGGAGTTCTTTCCTCTCGCATCAGTTATGAATTGGTACAAAAAGCAGCTCGGGCACAAACGGCGATTCTCATAGGGATGTCCCGCCCTACTGCTCTTGCAGTGGAACTTGGCCAAACCCTGAACATGACCCTTGCCTGCACCGGAGAAAAAAGTGGGTTGATGGTTTTTTCTGGAAAAGAGCGTCTGAACGGCGGGTTGAAACCTTAAAAGATATTGACAAATATATCGGTTATGTACAGTAACTCCCGGTTAGGTATTTGCATATAGATGGTATGGTTTTCTGAATTTCAGATCCGACAGTAGGGCCAAGATTTATCAAATATACATCGGATCGATTGACTACAATTGCCATTCTTCTTCATCCCAAGAATTTGAGATATTTTGGTCATTGTTTTAAAGCATCCAACGCTCCGTTTCACGGGGCGGCTGTGAACAGCGCGGACTTGATTATCATCTTCTTTATCAATTCAGGCCAATTATGTTAAATGTGTAGGTATGACCCCGGAGCCTTCAGTCCCTTTTTACCCATGTCTTCCAGATACCTTGAGACGAATCAGGAATCTCAACAGCTCCGACAGCTCTTGCGTAAAACTCGACTTCTCCCGTTTGGCCGATTATCGCGTATCCATATCCCCTCAGTTTCATGTCAAGCAAGCAGGCGAGCAGCAATGCTTTGCCTGTTCCCTTGCCACGACAAGATCCATCCACGCCAATCGGCCCAAAGAAACCCAGCGCTGTTGCATCGGAGCAGGCGAAACCGATGACCCTGTTGTCTTTTACGGCGACAAAGCAGGTCACAGGCTTGTTGGATATTGCTACGTCTGTCTCGCTTGCCCAGGCGTCGGAGAACTTTTCTCTCACCCAATCAACGATGACATGCTTTTCAGGTCCTATTGGTTTACGGATCGTAATGCCGAGATTCTCCTGTTGTGCAAGAAAGCCCCAGTCATCACTCAGTTCATATAGCCTGACAAGCATATCCGACATGGGTCACTTCCTTTCTGGAAACATAACGGCCCGGATAACCGGCTGGCAAAAAAAGCGACAGCGATGTTGCAAGTCGGAGTTCATCCGGACGGGCTTTCGGGACGTACATTATTATAATTTACTGTTAAGCTTTTAACGAGTACCTTTTGCGATCTATACTGCCGGCAATAATATGATGGAGCGCACCCGGCGCATCTATTCTTGATTGTCGTGGCATACAAATCGGATATCATAGTTCAAGTACTCTGTCAACTTATAAACTAATGTACGTCCCCGAGGCGTCCCTTACAGGCTTGCTCACCCAGCGCGAGCTACTTTAATAGTTCCATCACACCCACGCTCAGCCAGGGAACGTAGGTGAGAAGCAGCACAACGGCGGCCATCATCAAGAGGAATGGGAAGGCATCGCGGGAAACACTGGTGAGCGGTCTCTCGAAACGAAAAGAGCCGAGGAACAGATTCATGCCGACCGGGGGTGTTAGGTAGCCCAACTGGAGATTGGCCAGAAAAACAATGCCGAGATGGGCGGGATGAACGCCGAATGATTCGGCCATGGGTAATATCAGAGGCACGACCACGACCAGTGCGGCGTAGATGTCCATCAAGCATCCGACAATAATGAGCCCTCCGTTTAAGGCCAAAAGGAATGCCCACTTGGTCTGAAGGTGTTCTGTCGCCCAAGCGGCGGCATGCATGGGAACCTGCGCATCAACAAGGTAGCTCGTCAATCCCATAGCCACACCGAGGATAATGAGCACGCCTCCTATAAGGGCAGCACATTTGACGAACATGCTTAGAAGTCCCTGCAGGCTCAGATCGCGATAGATCAAACCCTCCACGATTAACGCGTAGATCACCAGGACGGCTGAAGCTTCCACCAGGGTACACAATCCGCCGAAGATAATCACCAACAGGAAAATCGGCATTATTACTTCCCACTTGGCTATCCAAATGGCAGTAGCGGCTTCACGAAAATTAAATGGGGCCCGGCCTGCACCGGTCTTAAACCCCTGCCACACGCAAAATAAACAGATAGGAGCAATCAGCAGAACCCCTGGTACAAGTCCGGCCTTGAACATGTCAATAATCGGCACCTGTGCAATGACGCTATACAGGATAACAACGAGGCTCGGGGGGAGAAGCAGACCCAGGCTACCTGTTGAGGTCAACAGTCCAACGGAAAAATCTTCTTTGAAACCGCTCTTCAAGAGGACAGGTAACAGGAGCCCGCCCAACGCAAGAATCGTCACGCCGGAGGCCCCGGTAAAGGTCGTAAAGAAGGCACACAGCAGAGTGGCGGCTACTGCCAATCCGCCCGGAATGAATCCAAACAGCCCCTCAAACACGCGAACCAGACGTTCGCTAGCGCGGCTCTCAGAAAGAATGAAGCCGGCCAGCGTAAAGAGCGGTATTGTTGGAAAGATCGGCGATGCCACGATACGATACGTCTCGGCAGGTATGGCCGCGACCGTGACACCATCGCCCCAGAAGAGCAAAAGGGCCGTGCCACCCAGCAAGATGAAGATAGGTGTTCCTAGAACAGCCGCTGTTCCCAGCAATATCAGCCCCGGCAGAACAAGTGCTGGGGCACAGCCGGAACAAAGCATCGGAAGCAAGGCCATGGTCGGAATGCTCAGCCCAACCAGCACTCTAACCCAAATTCGCTTTGAGGCACGGAGAATAAAACGGATCGCCATCACGGCGAAGCCAAAGGGCATAACTGCTTCGGCAAGCCAGATCGGGATCCACCCTCCCACAGTTGTCAGACCAGCGTCTTCAAAGAGGCCAAAGGGTTCGAGCCATTGCTCGACAAAGTCAGGTATGATACTGGCCGACCAGGAGGGGAGTCCAGGTGCTTCGGCTACGACCAGTTGCAGGCTTGCACCAAACAAGCCAGTGCAAACAGCGGCCGATACAAAAGCCTCCTGACAATCAAGGATACGGCTGGCGCGAGGCGAAAGCCAGTTCAAAGGTGTGGCGATCCTGAGGTGCTTGCCCTCGCGTGTGGCAAGCATGGCACCGAGAAAACCGATCCACAGGGTGAGGTGCTGGACGTATTCTGTCGCACCGGTAATACCAGTCCTGAACAAGGCACGCCCAACCAATTCGATGACCGGGATCGAGGCTATGAGAAACAGGGCTGTGATCAGGACGGCGTCCTCGGTTCGGCCTGCCCACCAAGACAGGCGGCCGAAGATAGTCGCTGAGTGAGTACGGGTGTCCGGATCATGTTTCATGGGGTGCATGTCATGGCGGCATCAGGAGGTCAACGAAAAGCATATCGCGGAGTCATTGGTTTCCGGTCGCTGTCTGAGGGTCCACGGACCGGCGGTATTCATCCAATAGGCTGGAGACGGTATCGAACATCTCTTTAGATATGCGGGGCCCCACAAAGACCGGATATCCTTCTTCTCGAAGAAGCGTCCTCCATGCCTCCTCGACAGGAGGGGAAACTGGATGAACTGTGAGCCCATGTTCCTTCATTGCTGCAATGGCTTCCTTCTCCAATTCCAGGATTCGCTTTTGCAACCGAGCGCCGATCTCCCGGGCGGTATCTTCAAGTACCGGGCGCAAATCCGGTGGGATCTTATTCCATTGCCTCATTGAGATGACTGTTGTTCCTGGAAGCGGCTGCCAGCGAAAGTCTGTCATATGCGGTGCCAATGCAAACATCTGGAACAACAACGCTGCGGTTGGCGGTGCGGGAAACGAGTCCACCAGGCCGGTTTGCAGTGATGGCAGCAAGTCGATGATCCCCAGCGGGACAGGATTGAATCCCCAGCTCTTCAGCAGTTTTATATATGCTGTATCCGAGCCCCAGAAGAAAAGTTTCCGCTTTTTCATGTCGTCGGGTGTCATGACCGGTTCTTTTGTGAAAAAGTAGATCCAGCCCGTAGAGCTCCAGGTCAGAACCTTAAATCCCTTTTTGGCCAAGCGGGCTTCGAATTCAGGACCCAGTTTTTCTATGACATAGTCAAGTTCTCCATCGGTTCGGATCAACATGGGCAATGAGATGGCCTCGATGTCGGGAACAATTTCGATAAGGGTTGAGCTGGTGAGGGCTGTGGCGTGCAATTGCCCGATGCGGATTTTGCGCAACATGTCCTTTTCGTCGCCGGCCACACCTCCAGCGTAGATTCTCACTGTCACCCTGCCACCACTCAGCTCTTTCCATTTTTGGGCTGTTTCCAACATGGCATCATGCCAGGGCGAGCCTTCGGGTGCCACCGTGCCAAGCTTGATGACTTGTGAGTAAGTTGGCGTGACACCCAGCACAAGTATATAGATAAATATCGATGCAATCACTGCTTTCACGGTTCAGTCTCCTCGTACTCCAGAAAAAGCTCCGGGCTGTGATCCAGCAACCACTGTGCTTTTTTCTGGGCCAATATATTGGCAAGTCTCCATTCAAGCACACAGTCCGGATCTACCGCAAGAGCTTTATCCAACAGCTCTTTGAAAAACTTGTAATCCTGTTTGAGGACCGCCACTGATGATGCCAGCGAAACATAGGGCGAAGCCTTCTTTCCCTGGGTGAGTCTCACAACGCGATCAAAGTGTTCCACTGCGCGTTCTGTACTTCCTCCCATAGCTCCCGACCTAGCCCCCTCATAGGTGATGAAAAATTCATGAATGGCACCGTGGTCAAAATCTTCGTCGAGTTCGAGCGCCCGACGCATCATGGTCTCTACGAGGGGAAGTTCCGCCATAAGAGACATGTTGGATACATCTGTGGAAATGGCTCCTGCCCAACCTGCGGCAGCCCAATAAAGCAACGGCACATCTCTTGGTGACAAAGTACGTAGAACCCGTTGAGGATCTTCACGCAGTTTCTTTTTAAAGTCTGGAAAATCAAGCGCCAAGCCGGCCAGGGCATAATTTCGTCCCCGGAGATATAGCTTGGTGGCTCGATGTCGAAGATATCGCGCGTGCTGAAAATCAACTTCCTCTTCCTTCTCGGCGTCCGCATGGATAAACGCATTGGCATATGTTACAAATGCGTCGGCCGTGGCTAGTAAAAGGTCGTGATTCCTGGGGTCGGAAGCGAGTAGAGCTTCAAAAGTCTTCAGGGCAAACGGTAGGGCGTCCCGAATCAATTCAGGGTCATCGTCCCGGGCGAATACATTTGATTCCGGAGGACCCGCAAGGATTCCAGCGACGCTGCGCATTTGGGCATGCCGCAGCGCGCCACATCCGCTTCCCAGCAGCAATAGACAAGCGAATACTACACAATAGCCTGCGGGGGCAAGGCTATTCCTGATCAATGCTAACGCCATAAAATTCATCTTGGCACGAGAAGCAAAAAAATGCAAGGTGACGCGTCCAGATTTGAACACGATGCCATTTTTCCCTATGCTGCTGCCACCAAAAAGGGGCTTGATAGAAAAAAGTTTATGTATGATTCGGGAGCACTTTTCGCACATTAGTTTATAATTTACTGTTAAGCTTTTAAAGAGTACCATTTACGATCTATACCTCTGGCAATAATATGATGAAGCGCACCCGGTGCATCTATTCTTGATTGTCGTGGCATACAAATCGGGTATCATAGTTCAAGTAATCTGTCAACTTATAAACTAATGTACGTCCCTAAACTGCCATAATGTACGTCCCCGAAGCCGTCCACTGGTGAATTCACTTTCCCTTAAGATACACTATTCGAGAGTCAGTCGGTGTCAATCTCACGCTAATAGCTTTCCCCGTATCCTGTCCGAAGTACTCAAACGTTGCCACAAGCAGATAATTCAGCACATCTCGCAGGTCAGCACTTTTCCCTTCGCTCAACGTATCCGCCGCCCACACTACTTCCTTCTGGCCAGATTCCCGGAATTTGTGCCCATCGATTACTCGGACAGACAGAGAACGAGTGAAATATTGGACTGACAACGGTTCGTAGGTGTCGACAGATGTATAGGACGTTTTCCCGGTGTCAGGATCATAAGTCTTAATCGTCTGAGGTCTCCGAATGGACCCTATGCGTACAGGTCCCCGATCCATCCCATAATTGAACGTGAGGCGGAAACCTACATCCTCGTTCGACGATACCCGATAACCTTCTTGTTCAAGCAACGTAGCTATTTTCGAGGCGACCTCCTTTTCCAGAAGCGGATTATCAGCTTCTGGATTGTGTACGACAAATACTTTTCGGCCTGGAACGAGGGCAGAAGAGCGTACGGGGTCCGAATAGCCAGTTACGTCAACGCGGTAGGAGGTTGCACAGCTTGCGGTCACAAGGATCACAGCCGCAAAGAGGATCAATTTATATGGACATTTCAAAAGACATTTCATTTTCTGAATTCACCCATCCCTGCCGTTATTCCCGCCGAGACTCGATGTTTACGAGTGTAGTACCATGAAACGTAAGATAATAGTAATAACCATCCCAGGGTCCGTATATCCACTCCTTAATTTCTAATTCCCTCCTCTTTCCGGTTCTGCTTAACGTGTAGCCGACTGCTTCCCTTGAGATGGGATCTCCGCATCTTTGAATAATCTCAAAGGTTTTATCGCCTTTTTGCACAAGATGAACACCACATCGAAATGCGAAAACGTTGGTTGCTATAATTAAGGTAATGATAAACAGTGGAAAAATTAAACCAACAAGGATAATAGATTTTTTCAATTTAAACCTCCCATTAAAGCTCATAAACATTGTCCTTATTTTAATAGATTTCGGCATGACCAGATGACGCGGCCGATGATAAGCTGGTCGAGATCGGTGAATTCACCTTACACAGAGCAGAGCAAAGCGGCGCGGCGTGTTAAACACGGTCACTGTTAATGCGCTTGATAAGTTGTTGCCTGTCTCAGCTAAACAAATGCATGAATTAAAAAAGCACCAAAAGCCGATGCAATGACGCCGCCAACACGACCCAAGGTTTTTACACGCGACAATGCCCAGGCCATTAACTTGCTAAAATTATTGCGTCCTATTACAGCGAAAAATACAGCTGCGACTATTGATAGCCAACCAATAATTTCAATTACAAAAGGATATTTAGAAGCACCTGATTGATATATAAGGAATGCACCAAGAACTAGTCTTATTACAACAGCCAGAATATGTAGTACCAGCTTGTCCAAATTATTTCGCAGAAAGCCGAATATAACTTCCGGATTTATTACAATTACTATTCCGGCCAACAGAGTCAGAGCACCAAATATTATTATCAATAGGGTCATAATCTATTTCCTATAGCAACCTGACGCTGCCGTTCACCTGGCGCAAGGGCTTTCGCAAAACTGGCTAAATACCAAAACTTAGCTAGTGCCCATCCACGAACCGTCAAAAACCGACGGACACTGACGTAAGTTTCCAATTC
>MAVP01000064.1 GCA_001751075.1 Desulfobacterales bacterium S7086C20
TTTCAGCTAATTTTATGTTATGGGTTACAATTACTGCGGTTATCCCATCTTCACGGTTTAACGATATCAATAAATCATGTATGGTTTCGCTGGTTCTTGGGTCTAAGTTGCCCGTTGGTTCGTCTGCCAGCAGGATTGATGGTTTTAAAACCAAAGATCTTGCCACAGCAACCCGTTGCTGTTCTCCGCCGGAAAGCGCGCCTACCGTATGATTAAGACGTTCCTTAAGACCTACTCGCACCAGGATGGCTTCGGCAAGCTCGCGCGCGTTTTTGGAACTGAGGCCCTTTATCAAGGCAGGCATCATCGTATTTTCCATGGCGTCAAATTCCGGAAGCAGGTGATGGAACTGAAATACAAAGCCAATAGTCTGATTGCGAAAAGATGCTAGTTCGTCATCGTTACGAGCAAAGATGTCCTTGCCTTCACAAATAACCTGCCCCGAATCCGGTCTTTCTAAGGTTCCTAGCACATGAAGCAAAGTAGATTTGCCCACTCCGGAGGCACCTACGATAGCAATCATTTCTCCCCGCCATACTTTAAGACATGCCCCTTTCAATACATCAAGGCGATTACTATTAGTAAAGAATGCCTTATTGACATCTATCACACTTATCAATGGTTCCCGGCTATTCATATCTTATTGCCGAAACCGGTTCCAAGCGGGAAGCTTGATATGATGGATAAAGAGTAGCCAGAAAAGTAATCGCGATAGCCGATGCGGCCACAAGAATTACATCGAGTATTTGTACTCTTACAGGGAGCGTAGATATATAATAGACATCACTTGGAAGTTTTACGAACTCATATCGCTTTAGCACAAAGCAGATAATGCCTCCTCCCACCAAGCCAAGCGTAGTACCCAGTGATCCTATTATAAGGCCTTCTACCATGAAAATCTTCATGATGCTCTTTGCTGTTGCGCCCATCGATTTAAGAATGGCAATATCTTTTGTCTTTTCCATAACCATCATGATCAACGTGCTGATAATATTAAAGGCGGCTACGAGAATAATCAAAACCAAGATAATAAACATAACTGTTTTTTCCAACTTTAGGGCTGAAAAAAAATTCTTGTTCATCTGCATCCAGTCTTGAGTCCAGTAACCCGGGCTCAAAGTGTTTAAAATCTGCTTGGAAATTTCATCAGCACGATAAATATCGTCAACTTTTACCTCAATACCGTGTACGGAAGTGCCAAGTCTTAACAGTTGTTGAGCAGAGGCAAGGGAAACAAAGGCAAACGAGGTATCATAATCATACATTCCCGAGTCGAAAAGCCCAACAACCTTCAATCTTTTCATATGTGGCACCCGAGTCCCAAACGGTGTGAGGCTGGCACCTATGGGAGAGATGGCAAACAGTTCATCCCCAAGATCTACTACTAATATTCTGGCCAGTTCTTTGCCTAAAATAACCCCGGGAGGCGATGCCGAACCCTTATCAGTTCGGTGTTGTTTCACTGTTATCAATGCCTTAAAATCGTTTGGCAAAGCAGACTTTTCCAGATCCAACACCTGGGCGGCTCGCACCGGATCAACTCCCTTTAAGATCGCACCTGAAGCTTGAGACCCACTACGAAGCATGATCTGGGCATGAACAAAAGGCGCTGCCGCCCTTATCCCTTCCATGGCTTCAATTTGACTCAAGGTGTCAGTATATTGCGCCATTTTGCCGGTTCTGCTCATTACTCGGATGTGGGCATTCATGCCCAAGATTTTCGATTTGATATCAGTCTCAAACCCTGTCATGACAGCCAGCACAACCATCATTGCCATGACCCCTAACATAACCCCGGCAATCGATATAAAGGTATTGATAGAGATGAAGCCGTGTTTTCGTTTAGCTCTGAGATATCTTAAGCTAATAAGGAATTCAAATGACATAGCTTGGATCAATCTTCAATCAATGTTCATGGACTCGCAAAAAGTCATTTTGCAAATGACATTGCGCGATTCCGGGAAGAGATTCAGAAATCACCTGGCGTTAAAAATGTCAAACTGTTTGAGGGCCTTAGCCCGAGTTTTTGACATTTAGCCGGGTGTTTTCTGAATCCCGGAATTGTGCACGGAAAGAGCAAAATCAGACTTTTTGCGAAACCGTCAATGTTCGGAATTTTTGCTTCGTACATGGAATTCAGGGTCACTCACGAATGGCCGACTGTCTTTAGCAAGGGGAAAAGGATGACTTCCCGAATGGAAGGTACATCTGTTAGCAACATAACAAATCGATCCATTCCTATACCTTCACCAGCCGTAGGAGGCATACCGTATTCCAGGGCTTGCACATAATCCTCATCCATTTGATGAGCTTCTTCGTCCCCCTCCTCATGTTCCGCAAGCTGATTTATAAAACGTGTTTTTTGATCAACAGGATCATTAAGTTCTGAAAAGCCGTTGGCGATCTCGTTTCCCCCAATGAATAGTTCAAAGCGCTCGGTCATCTCGGGGGTGGAGTCGTTCTTCCTGGCAAGTGGTGAAATCTCCACAGGATAGTCTAAGACAAAAGTAGGTTCAACAAGCTTGGGTTCGACCAACACATCAAATAATTTAGCCAGAATCTTGCCGGTGTGTCTTTGTTTTGTAACTTGAATTCCTTTGGATTTTGCAAAATCCAGCAGCTGTAATCGATCATCAAATAAAGACGGGTCAACACCCCCGAGTTTGCTTAAAGCATCCTTTAGGGTTAACCGCCGCCAAGGACGCCCCAAATCTATATCGTTTCCTTGATATGTAAAGAGGGTTGTGCCTAACACCTGCTGGGTCACGAACGCAAACATTTCCTCGGTTAGGGTTATAAGATCTTCATAAGTCGCATACGCCAGATAGAATTCCAGCATTGTAAATTCGGGGTTGTGCCGGGTTGAAATCCCTTCATTCCTGAAACTCCTGTTTACTTCGAAAACCCTGTCAAATCCCCCCACAACCAATCGCTTCAGGTAAAGCTCGGGAGCAATCCGCAAAAACAAATCTTCGCCTAATGCATTGTGGTACGTCTTAAAAGGGGTTGCGTCAGCGCCTCCCGGGATGGGTTGCATCATGGGAGTCTCAACCTCCAAGAAATCCCGTTGGGACAAGAAACTTCGAAATGCATCAATAATTTTGGCCCTCTTGATGAAGATATCACGGACATTGGCATTCATAATAAGGTCCAGATACCTTTGGCGATAGCGCTTCTCGGGATCCTTCAATCCATGAAACTTCTCAGGAAGTGGTCTCATTGCCTTGGAAAGCAGACGGCATTCCTTGGCCAACAGGGTCCATTCGCCGGTCTTGGTCTGAAACAAGCTGCCTTTTATTCCTATAAAATCACCAACATCAAATTTCTTGAACAACCGATAGGCTTCCTGGCCGACCTCATCACGTTGAATGTAAGCCTGAAACTTTCCGGTGCCATCCCTGAAATGGAGGAAGGCAGCCTTTCCAAAAGATCTAAGCCCCACCATGCGACCGGCTGCAGCAAAGATGTTTACACTATCCACACCTTCATCTTGCGTGGCAATATGGTGCTGGATATCTATAACCCTATGAGATACCCTGAAATCGTTGGGATAAAGATGTACCCCTTCATCTTTTAAGGCCTTTGCCTTTTCACATCGCATGCGAATAAGTTCGTTTAGTTCATCCACAATCCAGCCATACCTCACCACAGAAGGATCAAAAGATTTTTGGTAACCTATTTGTTTTGGTGTGTCAAGACAAAAGCCTGCCCAAATCAAGCGGTGAATTTGGGATCGTTGCCGTCCATTGACTCTGAAATTTCTTTACTCTAGGCTTTGTTTCAGGTAAGGATGGCGGAATGTTGAGCAAAATGAAAGGATAGTATTATGCCAAGACGTGATGACATCAAGAAGGTAATGATTATCAGTTCCGGCCCTATCATCATAGGTCAAGCCTGTGAGTTTGACTATTCCGGCACCCAGGCATGCAAAGCCCTTAGAAAGCTTGGTTATGAAATTGTCCTGGTCAATTCCAATCCAGCTACTATCATGACGGACCCCGGCATGGCCGATGTAACCTATATTGAGCCTTTAAACCTCCATACCATGGAAGAAATCATCGAAATAGAAAAACCGGATGCCCTTCTTCCCAATTTGGGCGGCCAAACCGGTTTAAACCTATCCTCAGAACTTGCGCGCGCCGGTGTTCTTAAAAAACATGGTGTCAAAATAATCGGCGTTGAGGTTGATGCTATTAAGCGTGGAGAGGACCGTACCGCGTTCAAAGATACAATGAACGGGTTGGGTATAGAGATGCCAAAGAGCGAGGCGGTCTTTAACGTTGAGGAGGCTGAAAAAATCGCTGACAAACTCGGTTATCCGGTTGTGATCCGCCCCGCCTACACCATGGGAGGAACAGGCGGAGGCCTGGTCTATAATGTTGAAGAACTGCGCGTAGTAGCGAGTCGTGGTATTTCGGCAAGTCTTGTGGGGCAGATATTAGTGGAAGAATCGGTTTTGGGCTGGGAGGAATTGGAGCTTGAAGTAGTTCGCGACGCAAAAAACCAAATGATTACGGTATGTTTTATTGAGAATGTGGACGCAATGGGCGTTCATACAGGAGATTCTTTCTGTACCGCTCCCATGCTCACCATTGCCCCTGAATTGCAGAAGCGCCTCCAGAAGTGGTCTTATGACATTGTCGAGGCCATAAAGGTCATAGGGGGAACCAACATACAATTCGCTCATGATCCAAAGACCGGTCGGGTGGTAGTTATCGAGATAAATCCCAGAACCTCCAGGTCATCCGCCCTTGCCTCTAAGGCGACCGGCTTTCCCATTGCCCTCATTTCCTCCATGCTGGCAGGTGGTATGACCTTAGATGAGATACCTTACTGGCGTGAGGGTACCCTGGACAAATATATCCCATGGGGTGATTATGTAGTAGTCAAGTTTGCCCGATGGGCCTTTGAGAAGTTTCCGAACGCCCAGGACAAGTTGGGCACGCAGATGCGCGCCGTCGGCGAGGTTATGAGTATTGGCAAGAATTATAAGGAGGCCTTTCAGAAATCAATTCGTTCTCTGGAAAATGGCCGTTATGGGCTTGGGTTTGCCAAGGATTTTCATGAAAGATCGCTGGATGAGTTGATGGAGCTTCTGGCCGAGCCTACGAGCGAACGTCAGTTCGTAATGTATGAAGCCCTGAGGAAGGGGACAAGCGTTGAGACTCTCCATGAAAAGACTCATATAAAGCAGTGGTTCATTGAGCAAATGAAAGAGCTGGTAGACCTGGAAGAAAGGCTCCTTAAGCACAAGGGCAACACAGTGCCTGACGATCTCCTGGCTCAGGCCAAGAAGGACGGGTTCTCGGATCGATATCTGTCCGAGGTACTTGACATCCCGGAGACGGACATAAGGAAAAGGCGCACTGCCTTGAGCGTGGTCGAGGGATGGGAGCCTGTACCGGTAAGTGGTGTAGAGAACGCAGCCTACTATTTTTCCACCTACAATGCCCCCGACAAGGTGACAACGACTGATAGGCGCAAGATTATGGTCCTGGGCGGGGGGCCTAACCGTATCGGTCAGGGGATAGAGTTTGACTACTGTTGCGTTCATGCCGCTTTTGCGTTGCGTGACGAAGGCTTTGAGTCGATAATGGTCAATTGTAATCCGGAAACCGTTTCAACCGACTACGACACTTCGGACAAACTGTATTTTGAGCCGCTCACCGTGGAAGATGTGTTAAGCATATACGAAAAGGAAAAACCGGAAGGTGTCATTGTACAGTTCGGTGGGCAGACTCCTCTCAACATCGCCAACGAGCTTTCCGAGGCCGGTGTCAAGATTATTGGGACGTCACCTGAAACCATAGACCTGGCTGAAGACCGTGACCGATTTCGCCAGGTGATGCGAAAACTTGGTATCGCCCAGCCTGAATCAGGCATGGCCAGCACGCTTAAAGAGGCGTTAGGTGTAGCGGAGAGGATCGGCTATCCTCTCATGGTTAGACCTTCTTATGTCCTTGGTGGGAGGGCCATGGAAGTGGTTCACGACGAGGAGATGCTCAGAAAGTATGTGGTTGCGGCAGTAGGTGTGTCACCTAAACGGCCCATCCTCATAGACAAGTTTCTTGAGGATGCTATTGAGGCCGAAGCAGATGCTCTTGCCGACGGCACGGATGCCTTTGTGCCCGCGGTAATGGAACATATTGAGCTGGCCGGGATCCATTCAGGTGATTCGGCATGTGTGATCCCTCCAATCAGTATACCCGCCAAGCACATCGACACGATTCGTGAGTTTACGAAAAGGATTGCAGTGGAACTTAATGTTGTAGGCCTGATGAACATCCAGTATGCCATAGCGGATGACACGGTCTACATCCTTGAAGCCAATCCCCGTGCCTCTAGGACGGTACCTTTGGTCTCAAAGGTGTGCAACATATCGATGGCACGCATGGCTACCCAGCTGATGTTAGGCAAAAAACTCGGCGACCTTGATATCAAGCCCAAATCTGTTCCGCACTTTGGTGTAAAAGAAGCCGTTTTCCCGTTTAATATGTTCCCGGAAGTAGATCCACTCTTGGGTCCTGAGATGAGATCTACAGGAGAGGTCCTGGGGTTGGCCGATTCGTTCGGCCTTGCCTTTTTTAAGGCCGAGGAGGCAACCCAGCAGGCGCTTCCTTTTGAGGGGACGGTGCTGATCACGGTGGCGGAGAAGGACAGGCCTGCAGGACTGGGAGTAGCCAAGCGGTTTGATGAGCTTGGTTTTAAGATCAAAGCGACTGCCGGCACCCATAAGTTTCTAGCTGATAACGGTATTGAGGCCGAGATTATTCGTAAGATGCATGAAGGTAGGCCAAATATTGTTGATGGAATAAAGAATAATGAGATTCACTTGGTCGTCAATACCCCGAGCGGTAGACTCGGTAAGCATGATGACTCCTATATCCGCAAAGCGGCAATCAAGCACAAGGTTCCCTACATAACCACAATCGCCGCTGCCGTTGCTGCTGCAAAGGGCATTGCGGCTTACAGACAGGGGCATGGTCGTGTGAAGTCTTTGCAGCAGTATCATGGGGATATTAAGTAGTGACATGAAGAAAGAAGGAACCTTTGAAAGGCATATCGAAGCCCTAACCAGGATCAGCAGGGCAATCACCTCTGATCGGTATATTGAAGACATTCTCCGGCTGATAGTGACAGTGACGGCCGAGACAATGCATTCAAAGATCTGTGCCCTATGGTTGTTAGATAAAGGAGATGATACTTTCAAGTTGCGCGCCACCCAGAGTATAAGCGAAGACTACCTGAAAGAACGTTCGCTGAAGATAGGAGAAGGGGTTGTGGGTCAGGTTGCCCTTACCAGGGAGCCGCGGTCGGTTGTTAACGTGTTGGAAGATCAGGACTACAAGGAAAAGGAACTGGCCAAAAAAGAAGGTCTTGTTTCCATGCTTAGTGTGCCTATGGTAGTAAAGGATAGGGTAATCGGTGTGATTAACTGCTACACATCATATTCGCATGAATTCACGGAGACGGAAAAGAATGTCTTGATCACTGTTGCCAATGAGGCTGCGGTAGCCATAGAAAATACGGAACTTATGGTAAAGAGCAAGGTAATCCGGGAGGAGCTCGAGACCAGGAAACTGATAGAACGCGCAAAAGACATATTGATGACACGTCGTGATATGTCTGGGCAGGAGGCCTTCCGGTGGATTCAAAAGCGGAGTATGGACGTGCGTAAATCGATGAGAGAGATAGCCGAGGCAATTGTGCTGACAGAGGAAATTTGATGGACTCGTAAAAAGCTGTTTTATCCCGCGTTGCGGCTTCCTGTCAGCAACAAACTTGAATTAAGTTCGTTGGAAGTGTTAAAAAACAATGAATCTCGAATATCGATTACATGAATGTAGAATGTCGAAGGAATAGTTAAGCTTTTGAAAGTATCGGCATTAAATGCTGGGAAGTATCCCCTGAAAAATCGGAAAAACAACGATGTCTGAGAAAAAAACTTCATAATTCGACATTCATGTAATCGATATTCGTTATTCGCTCTTTTCAACCGAATAACCTTGATGAACTCGCAAAAAGTTGTCAACTTTTAACCCCGGACCTTGCTTACGGAGGCTTTGGATGCATCCTCTTTTAACTGAAGAAACAGGAAAGAAGCTTTTACTATTAGGAAATGAGGCGATTGTAAGGGGTGCGCTGGAGGCAGGGCTTGCTTTTGCTACAACCTACCCTGGCACGCCGTCTTCTGAAATAGCGGACAATTTTTTTCAGATAGCCGCCGAGTCGGACCTCTATTTTGAGTACTCTACCAACGAAAAGGTGGCCCTGGAAACCGCCGCGGGGGCAGCAGTATGTGGCGTACGAACCATGTGCAGTATGAAACATGTGGGGTTAAACGTAGCAGCAGATCCGTTAATGACCCTGGCCTATGTTGGTGTCCGTGGAGGCCTTGTTATTGTTGTTGCTGACGACCCTTCCATGTTTTCAAGCCAAAACGAACAGGACAGTCGCATCTATGCCGGGCTGTCCAATTTGCCGATGCTTGAGCCAAGGTCTGCCGAAGAGGCCAAAGAAATGACCAAAGAGGCCTTCGATCTTTCAGAAAAGCTTGAGCTTCCGGTCCTCCTGCGAACGACCACGCGGCTAAGCCACTATAGAGGGATTGTAACCACCGGCGCTCTTAGATCCCCAAAGACCAACGGGGATTTTCAAAAGGATAGCTCCCGCTTTGTCACAGTTCCCTCAGTTGCCAGGGTGCGTCACAAAGTCCTCCTTGAACAGGCTGAGAAGGCTCGTGAGATGGCTTGCCGGTCATCTTTCAATACCATTGTTGGTTCCGGCCCTTGGGGTATTGTCACAAGCGGTATGGCCAACAACTATGTTGAGGACGCCGTGAGAGATCTGGGCATTGAAGATAAGGTTGGGTTCCTAAGGCTTGGCTTTACCCACCCATTTCCCGAGGATTTGGCAGAAAAGTTCATTCGATCCGCAGAAAAGATTCTTGTTGTTGAAGAACTTGAGCCGGTCATGGAAAATGCCTTAAAGGTTGTAGCCCAAAGCAAAGGCCTTGCGACTCCCATTGTCGGGAAGGGGCCTGAGACCTTTTCGCGACTTTACGAATACGAGCCGGGCAAGGTGCGTGATGTGATAGCAAGGTTTTTTGGAATAGACTACACGTCTTGCACACCGATTGACATAAAGAAAAATCCGGAGCAAGCCCGCCTTCCTATGCGGCCCCCGAATCTGTGTGCGGGCTGTCCACATAGGTCGACTTACTATGCGGTTAATAGCGTGCTAAAGGAAAAGGGTGTCGAAGCTGTTTTTCCCACAGATATTGGCTGTTACACCTTAGGAGTCTTGCCGCCTTTGCAGGTAGCAGATTTTCTCATTTGCATGGGTTCAAGTGTTACATCGGCCGCGGGTATCTCCAAGGTTACAGGGAAAAAGGTGATTGCCTTTATCGGGGATTCTACATTTTTCCACTCCGGGATTACCGGGCTGATAAATGCGGTGCACAATAAACATAAATTTATCCTTGTTGTACTCGACAATGGCACTACAGCCATGACGGGCCATCAACCCAACCCGGGCATGGAGATTACACCACCGGGTTGGAACAAGCCGTCGATTTCCATAGAGGCCATTGTGAGGTCCTGTGGCGTTGAGCAGGTGACCGTAGTAAACCCTGTCAACCTTTCAAAGACTAAAGAGGCCATAAGGCAGGCCGTCGCATCGGATGAGCTTTCGGTTATCTTGGCCAAGGCACCGTGCCCTTTGTACGAAAGACGCATGCTTGGCACAAAACCAAAGCGTAAGTTCTTTGTTGGTCCAGAATGCAACACAGACTGTACGGAATGTGTCGATACCCTCGGATGTCCTGCCATGTACAAGAATACCTCGCCCGGTGCTGAGACTACCGTGACTATTGATGAACAGCTTTGCATCGGCTGCGGAATGTGCATTCAGATTTGCAAAAAGATTAGGCCTAAGAAGATTTGATGCATTCATAAAAAGTCAAGTTTCAGACGGTCTCGTAAAAAGTTCGAGATCAAGGCTTGCGTATTGTTTTTAAGCCGTTTCAACGGCGCTATCCCGAGGAATGAGGCGTACTTATGGTACGCCGCAGTGACGAGGGATGAAGCGTAACGCAGATATCGGACTTTTTACGAGACCGTCAAGGTTTAGGAGGAAACACAATATGGCTGAATATCGGGCGTACCTCACAGGGGTGGGAGGACAAGGCACCCTTCTGGCCACTAAGATCCTTGCCGAGGCTGCCATTCATGCCGGTCATAATGCATTGGCCAGCGAGGTTCACGGCATGGCCCAGCGCGGAGGGGTCGTAGAGTCTACGGTGTTGATTGGTGATATTAGAAGTCCTATCATCTCAGATGGTGAAGCAGATGTCCTTCTTGGATTTGAACCTCTGGAAACATACAGGGCTATGGGGAAATGTTCGGAAGATTCAGTGGTCATTTCCAACGATGTGCCCGTCATGCCTTTCAGTGTGACTATTGGAAAAGATGAATATCCTGATGTTGCAACACTCTTTGGGTTCATCAGGAAACGTGTGAGACAGTTGAACACTCTGGATGCGCGAATACTGGCCCTAAAAGCCGGGGCTGCGTTGTCGACCAATATTGTAATGATCGGTGCTCTGGCGCGAAGTGGAGTTCTTCCGGTTCCCAGGGAGGCCTTTGAAGAGATTATCCGCACCAAGACGAAGAAGCGGTTTGTGGAGACAAATCTAAAGGCCTTTGATTTGGGTTTCGGAACGTTGTAGAAAACCGTATGCCTGTAGTACAAGGTTTGCGGCGCAGGGCTAGGGGCTCCGCACGAACATCCTGCCTCGTCCTTTCTTCTGGAATCGAATAGACCCTGATGGTATGGCCGATGGAGGCGTTCGGTTCAAAGGCATGAAGCCACTCGAATGTATTGGGTCGTATGGGAATAGGCTTGGGACCATATGTAATAAGGTAGGGCAATCCATAGAGATAATTGGCGCTAATAGCAATATAACCCGATTCTGGTCGCTTTCCGATCAGATGATAGTCTATTCCGTAGATTTTCGGATCGACATGTCCGAAGTAGGCCAGGCCGATCTCTTTTATCCCTTCCTCTTTCATATAGCCTTTCAGACTTTTTAGGTCCTGCCCCCAGTCGAGATTTGAATCCAGGAGGTGCCGGTATCCCTTCTCAGGCCCACCCGCCCATGCGTTAAAATAGGCCAGATAGTCGGGAAATATCGAAATACTGCAAAAGACATACAAAGCCAGGAGTGCTACGGCAGAGTAGTGAAAAAGCCGTTTTGTCTGCCTGATCTCGGCCAGTTGGCCTAACCAGACAAATAAGAAGGGAAACAAGGGGAGTATATATCGGAGCCCAACATTTATCTCGTTTAGAAAGGAAAAAACGATGAAGATTACGGCCATGGGAACAAGCACGAAAGCTGAACTCACCTTTTCCCGCCTCCATTTTAGGGCGCAAAAGATAGACAGGATAATGCCTACATGAAGCGGGATTGGTGTTTTTACGAAAAACGCGTAGAGAAAATAATACCACCATCCATCATCAGATAGCCTCCCTCGCAAGTAATTTAAAAACACTCCTTGTTCCGCGTCGAGCTTCTGCCGATCAAGGCCTTCCATATATGCGGCCGGAAAAGGAATCGGAATCCTGTTTATGGGGAACCGGTTCAGGTTCTCAAAAAACTCACTCTCATGCGGAATTGTTTTAAGGGTTTCAAACGACCCCGTAAATCCATAGCCAATATTGACAATTAAGATGGCAGTAACTGAGATCAACACGAAGTGTAAAGCCATCCTTTTCAAGCCCTTTCCTAAATGCCGGATATTTACTCCCTCTTTCCTGCCATTTAAGGCAGACAACAAAAACAGCAAGACGAATATCGGGACGAGCAAAAAGGCGGTAAACTTGCTCAAAAGCGCCAGGCCCGAACAGATGCCCGCCCCGATCCATGCCTTTTTCCTATTAAGACAAAGAACCCTCCATAGGTAGTACGTTGCCATGAACATAAAACACGCACACCCTATGTCGGTCGTTACAAGACGTGAATGGGCGACTATATTTGGACTGAATACATAGAGGATAAGACTGATCACGCCTCCTAGGAAACCATAAAGCTCATAAGCCCACCGAAAGACATAGAAGCCCAAAAGAAGCCCCAGTAAAACAACAGGGAGCCTTCCGACAAAAAAGATGTTGTCATAACCGGCCGCGTTTTCCCTCATGAAGTAGGCGCCATAGACCCATGGCCGCCAGTCGCCCGCATCTTCATAGCCCCGTTCCCGATCGATTGAAACGTCCATTGCCAAAAGCGGAAGAGAACAGATCAGTTTTATCAATGGGGGGTTCTTTGCGTAGAGGGAAAAGTCTCCTGTCTTCCAGTAGTAGTAACCGGCGGGGAGGTGAGCAAACTCATCCACTGTGGGAGACTTTACGCGAAGGCTCAAAACACATGTAACCGCCATCACTGCCAGAAGGGAGGCAACGGCCCAAGGCATCCTGTTTTTGGGGTTCGAGATATGATTCATTATGAAAAAACCGAATATCCAATATCCAACAAGGAATGTCGAATCATGAAGTCTTTTTCTTTCAGTATTTTATCTTACAATCTCAAGGTCCGAATCTCTCTCCGCCTTCTTCTCATAACCCGGGTTCAGTTCTACCGCCTTGGCCAGGGCCGCACGGGCCTTTTTCAAAAAACCGCTTCCGGCGTAGGCACAGGCAAG
>MAVP01000065.1 GCA_001751075.1 Desulfobacterales bacterium S7086C20
GCAGCATAATTGGCCGATGTCTTTGCTTCACCTATGCCTCCCGGAGCGGCCCTCACGTAAGTATCCTCTACCAGGATCTTGACCGGCGCGAACCCTTCGGGGTAGTAAGCACCGACAGGGCCGGTGATAATGTATAACAGATACTCGTCAGCTGGCCTGACGCCTAAAAAAGGTTCAGTGGCGATGATAGTCGGCCGAACGTATAGCGAGGTTTGGGGCGCGGATGGAACCCAGTCTTTGTCTATCTGAATAAGGCGCTTCATACCTTCGTAGATAAGGTCCTCGGGATAAGCCGGTATGCACAGTCGTTCAGCCGATCGGCTCATTCGTCTCAGGTTATCGCGGGCCCTGAAAAGGGCTACCTTATTGTCAGGCATCCGGTAGGCCTTGTGACCATCGAATACCTCTTGACCGTAATGAAGGACAATAGCTGCAGGTTCAAGTACAAAGGACCTGTAAGGTTCAATCCTTGGATTATGCCAGTCAGCACCGGTCCTGTAATCAAGTAAGAATATGTGGTTTGAGAAGTAGATCCCAAATCCAAGTTTGGACTCGTCGGTAGGCTTGTTTCGTGCCATGCCTGGGCGCACCATAGTAACGGATATATCCATTGGCTAACTCCCTTCAGTTAATACTATCTTTGGAAATTTTGATAAGGTTCGCGTACATTCGATAGCCGTTTCAGAAACACCATCCAGGTGCTTTTTTATTGCTTAGGAATTAGTCAAAGAAGCTCCATTGCCTCTATTGTCCGAAAACAATGGTTGGTATTGGGAGGCACGTAGATTATATCGCCCTGCTTGAGGCTAATCGTTTCACCATTAACCTCTGCAGTGCCACTGCCATTGATGACATACATCTCATGTTCGTAATCATGGCTATGACTTGGGCTCTGTCCACCTTGGTCAAAGCTGATGACTCTCATGCAAAAATTTGGAGCGCCATCCTTTTCGCCTATTACGGTGCGCAATTTTATTCCTTTTGCCCCCGCCTCAGTGATCTCTTCTGCCTTTTCGTCCAGATAATGGATATGTTTCATGATTTCCCTCCGAATATCGTAATAATCTAAGCAGCCGCCTTCATCTTCTTTTTGGCCTCAAACTCCCTTTGCACCTTGCGTAGGCGAAGCTCTTCCGCCACCAGAGACGGCATCCCGCAGAGATGACAGTCGTTGGGAAGCGCGGCCGGATCGAAGGCATCCACCCCGTGTTTTAAACGGATATCAACGATCTTCTTGATCGTATCAACAAACCACTCGGCCTTAGGGGCACGAAAATTAGAGTACCTGGTTCCCTCAACAGGACTCCAGATCAGTGGGATGCTGCCAATGCCGTGTTCCGACATCCATTCTACTCCTTCAAGCAGGCTCGCTTCCGGTTCAATGAAACCCGTGACAAAGTGGGTACTCACCCTTCCGGGTCCATACACCTCTGTCGCCACTTCAAGGGCCCTGAGCCAGTGATCCCTTCCTTGAACTTTGGCTTTGCCAGGACAATACTTATCAAAGAGGATTGGATCCCAGATTTCCAAATTGTAGGCCACAGAGAAAGCTCCCTTTTTTTTATGCTCCTCAATACTTTTCAGATCCTTGTCCTCCGGGGCGGTTCTGATAACGTTGACCGGGATATCATCCCTTTGGAGGGCTTCTTGCATGGCACGAATTACACTTAAAATCATTTCATCTTCACGGTCCACAATTTCTCCGCTTTTGTTCTTATATTGGTTCAAATATCCACCGGTCAGCAATATATGTTTCAAACACCCTTCATCAAAGGCCGCCTTAGTTGTCTTGAGAATTTGTTCGTAGGAACGTTTGGAAACCTGGAGGTCGTCTTTGGTCCAACTGATATTAGGAACGATATTGCAGAAATCGCAGCCATTATTGTTAGCCCAGTACATGCAGAAGGTAGCGTAATTCAAGACGAGGCAGTCCTGTCCCCTCTTTGGGGCAATCCTCCTCATTATGATGTCCGGGGATGCCTCCTGGCTGTAATACTTGGGCCTGGGAATATGCCGGCATTCTATGACGAACTTACCGTCCCTCTTGATGAGCATAATTCCGTCCTCCACCGTACACAACCATCTGGAATCTCTATTTTCTCTTACCTGTACAATGCTGTCCATGGGTAAGAGCAGTTCTTCAGGAAGATAGTAGCGGTGTTCACCGATATTCCAGTCGAAAAGCCATCGAGATTGCTCTCTGTAAACGTCACAGATGCCTTCAAGGGCGGATTCGTCAAACGTGATGCCATCGACCAAAAGGCTCGCTTTCACCCAGATCTCCTTTTCCAGGCCCTCCGGGGTTGGATCAAGAGGGGGTTTTACGAGAGGGGTCGTGGGATCATCAGCCCAATAGGTGGCCTTATACCATTCCTCCCATTTCTTGTTGATATCCGCAAAAAGCCCCTGTGCTTCTTTCCGTTGCAAGTTATTGCCATTGCTTGAGTCAATCATTGTCACATACCTCCTTACAGTAGTTTTTATTCAACTGAGTATTTTTATCCAGTACTAATAACAATTTCTCTTGTCTAATAACAGCCAACGCAACCTTATCAACATTACTTCAATTCCTCATGTCGCGCCATCTGTTATCGATCCGATCCTGAATCGATTGGATGTCCTTTTGGCTCAATTCACGAAATCGACCTTGAGGTCTAAGGTAATCTTCTATCGGTCTTCGTTTCTCTGGCCGGAAGTTGACTTTCAGGGAACCGTGGTCCACCTCATAGAGGATCCATAAGCCTGTTTCGACTGCCAAACGGGCAATTTCAATGGTCTTGCTCTCAGGGAATCTCCACCCCGTCGGACATGGCGAATGTACATGGAGATATTTAAAGCCAGGTTCCATATCCCGCGCCTTTTCGAGCTTTCTTACGAAATCATCTGGGTAGGCGACAGAAACCGTAGCCACATATGGGATATCGTGGGCCGCCATGATCCTCGGCAAATCCTTTTTCTTCTCAGGCTTTCCTTTGATGGTTGAAGTAGTCCAGCTAAACCGGGGTGTGGAGCTGCTCCGCTGAATTCCCGTATTCATATATGCTTCGTTATCAAAACAGAAAAAGATCCCATCGTCGTTTCTTTCTGCGGCTCCGGAAAGGCTCGCCATGCCGATATCCCCAGCAGAGCCATCTCCTGCAAGCGCGAAGACGCTTATTTTTCGATCTGCCGGGATACGACCCTTTCTTTTCAGGATCTTTATGGCAGCGCTTACGCCTGTAATCCCGGCCGGGGAAGGGGCCATGGCAATGTAAAGACAGGGAATTTCAAGAGAGTGAGGATAAACCATGGCTGGAAGGGCCATACAGGTTGCCGCCATGCTGCAAATTGAATTCTTTCCCAAGGTCTTCGTGATCCACCGCAACATCATTCCCCCCGGACACCCAGGGCAAAGGGGGTGGCCCGAATGAAAGAGTTCCTCTTTAGGGAGTGTTTCTGCCAGAGTTCTCATCACAAACCTCTCACCTGATACCAACGGATCGGATTGTCTATTGTGGTCGTGTGCCGTTCACTGCATGAGAGCAAGGCAATGTCTTTGATGTCTTCAAAAGTCACATCCCTTCCTCCAAGTCCAAGGATATAGTTGATTAAATGGGGGCCGTTCCTTCCATTTAGACTTCTGCACAGCTCTGTATAGACAATCCCTCCGGCACCAATAGAGACATCTCTCTCCAGGACCACAACGACTTTCGTGTCTGAGAGCAGTTCGCTTAGCTCTTGATCGGGGAATGGCCGAACCATCCTCAGCTTTACAAGACCGATCGAGATACCGTCTTCATTTCGTAGATGATTGACTACAGCCCTTGCTGTTGAGGCCAGGCTGCCGAGGGTCAACAGCGCGACCTCTGCATCCTCCATCATCTCGGTTGAGAGAAGACCGCCGTAATATCTGCCAAAGCTTTGGCCAAAGGCTTCATCTACTTCCTGAATGACCTCTTTTGCTCTGTCCATGGCCTCCTGTTGTTGATATCGATATTCCATATAATACGAATCATCCATGACAATCTGGCCCACGGACATGGGTCTGTCCGGATCGAGGATAACGTGTTCCGGTAAATATGGCATAAGGAAATTGTCCACCTTTTCTTGGTCCAGGATTTCCACTGGCTCCATATAATGGGATATGATGATTCCTTCAAAACAGATTGCCATGGGCAAAAGGACCCGCTTATCTTCTGCAATGCGATAAGCCTGGACGACCATATCATGAGCTTCCTGGGCATTCTCGACGTAAACCTGGATCCATCCCGTATCTCTCTGATCAAGGGAGTCACTGAGGTCAGGATAGATTGAATTAGGGGCACCGAGAGCCCTGTTGACGAGGACCATAACAATAGGAAGCCTGAGGCCGGAAGCTACGAAGAGATTCTCATGCATATAGAGCAGCCCTTGAGCCGAAGTCGCTGTAAAACTCCGGGCTCCTGTGGCCTGTGCCGCGATGGCAACGGCCAAGGCAGAGTGTTCGGATTCCACTGAGACAAATTCAGCATCCAGTTCCCCATTCTCAATGAATTCGGCCATCTTCTCCATAATGTGCGTCTGGGGAGTGATCGGATAGACGGGCGTAACCTCCACCCGGGCCAGTTTTGCACCGTATGCAGCAGCATAGTTTCCTGTCAGCATCTTGTGGGTTCCCACAATTACATGGCTCCTTCTGCTTCTATTGTAATGGCCCCAACCGGGCATTCATTTTGACAGATCCCGCAACCCTTGCAGTATTGATAATTTATAGCATACCGCCCTGTTGTGGGATTAATCTGAACCGCTCCGTCAGGACAGAACAGATAGCAGTTTCCGCACATCTTGCATACACCGCAACTGAGGCACCGCCCGGCCTCCTTGATCGCAGCATCCAAATCCAGCCCCGAGTTAACTTCCCTGAAATCGCAGATGCGTTCAACAGTCGGTAGCTTGCCTGACAGTTGGCTCGAAAAAGAACGGACGTAAGAAAGGTTAAGGTCATTAAAAGTGGCAACTTCCCGATGGCCCGGTTCGGGAGATAAGTCGAGATCTAAATGTTCACGCATGGTCTTTGCTAAAGCCCCTTGCCTGAAAAGATTTTGAAGATCATCTCCTTTTAAAAAATGGTCCATGGCGATCGCCGCCCGTTTTGCTGAGCCGATGGCCTCAGAAATATTCCACGGCTGATCGATCATGTCCCCCCCCGCAAATACCTTCTCAACGCTCGTTTGCCCCCATTCATTCACCCAGAGAAGATCTTTTATCAGGTCAATCTCTTTGGGCAAGTACGAAAAATCCGGGACCTCTCCGATGGCCAATATCACTTGATCGGCTTCGAAAGAAACCCTTTTTCCCTCATGGGGAACAGCCCTGGGTCGGCCATCCGGGTCAACTCCCTGTATCTTCATCTTTGCACATTCCAGGATGAGGCCTGTTTTTTCAGATTTTCGGATCGAAAATGGAGAAAGGAGATATTGGAACCGAGCCCCTTCTGCAAGAGCGTCATCGATCTCTTCAGAATGGGCTGGCATCTCACTGCGCGTCCTTCTATAAAGAAGGGTAGGTTGAATGCCCAGACGGATAAGGGTTCGACTGACATCGATGGCAACGTTGCCTCCACCAATAACAAGGACCCTCTCACCCACATCAATGGAGCTTTCCATATTATATCGGGCAAGGAAATCCATCCCTTGGTAGACCCCCTCATTGGTGACCCCTGGTATGTTCACGGGAGGCGTTTGATGAGCCCCTGTGGCCAGGAAAATGGCATCATAGGTAAACAATTCCGAGAAGTCCATGTCCTTCCCGATTCGACATCCTTTCCTTACTTCTATGCCCAGAGCAATGATATCTCCGATCTCTTTGTTTAGGATCTCCTTAGGCAATCGATAGGCTGGTATCCCGGTCTGTGGGATACCTCCCAGCTCATTTCGGGCCTCAAATATAGTGACTTCATAGCCAAGCACCCTTAGAAAGTAAGCACAGGCCAAACCGGCCGGTCCCGAGCCCACAACAGCAGTCTTTTTATCTTGCTTTTTTCTTATAATTGGAGGAGTGAGTCGTTCGTTGAAAAAGCTGTCGGCCAGAGATCTTTCAATCAGATGAATGAATGTGGATACATCAAACTCTTTTCGGATGCAGGATTCCTCGCAAGGGTGATAGCAGACCCTCCCACAGACTCCGGGGAAGGGGTTCTCAAGCTTCAAGGCCCTCCAGGCCTCATCCAAATTCCCAGAAGCGGTTGCATCAACAAACCTCTGAATCCAATTGCCCGCAGGGCATGCCTCCTGACATGGTGGTATTTTCTCCTCGATAGTGGGCCTCATATATCGCCACAACCCTGTTTCTCTCCCCTCGGGGAGACCAACAGCAGTGGCACCAATAGGTAACTCACTATATGTATAGAGATTTTGAATGTCCGGCCCCAGGGCTTTGGATTTGTTCATGATACTTCTCTCAGGTTTTCGAATCCCATCTGGGCGGCTTTCCGATTCATTTTCAACTTGTCCCCAGGTAAAAAATCGGGCAGGGCCTTTAAAACCGAATCCAGTGATATATCAGGCAGGGCAGCGCAAAGGGCCCCGAGAATGACGATATTGGTGATCGGAATTGCGGTTTTTCCGTAAATCTCATGGGCAAGGATCGAGGCATCTACAGTAAGGAGACGCCCCATTTTCTCAAGCAGGTTGCGTGGGGGTTCAGAGCCGTCAGGATAGTTTAGGAGGGCCATCCCATCAGGTCTAATATCAGCCAAAGGGTTCACCATTTTAAACAGATTGAAATCCATGACGATGACCACATCAGGTGAATAGACCTTGCTGCGGATGGGGATCGGTTCATTATCAAGTCTCACATAAGCGATGACCGGCGCTCCCCGTCTTTCAGCCCCGTACTGGGGAAAGGTCTGAGCCCAATACCCTTGCAGGAAGGCTGCCGTAGCCAGTATCTGGGATGCCATCACGGCCCCCTGTCCGCCCCGGCCGAAGATCTTTATCTCTTTCATGGACGTGCTCCTTTGTCAGGCCAAAGGATCTCACTCTCGGCGTCGATATGCTGGATCATCGCCATTCGAATTTTTTGGGGATTTTTGGTAAGGATAGCCTGGTATACCCCAACGTTCGCCAGATAGAGCCTATTCAGGATCTTCTTATTACTAAGGCCCTCAAGGAGGTCCTTATAATACTTGAAGATAAGATCAGCAAAGGCGGTCCAGGTTGCATGAAAGATCGGATTCTGGGTGGCACGGGCCATGACCCTGTGAAACTCAATGCCCTTCTCAAGGTATGCATCTACATTCTCTGTGCAGGATTGCATTTCTTCCAGGGTAGTCTTCATATCCATCAACTGGCCTTTTGTCGCTCTTTCCGCGGCCAGCAGAGCAATGCGCGTCTCCAGACTATCGCGGACCTCCGCTAATTGCTGCAGAGTAGTCCGCTTAATTTGGATCATCCAGCTCATTTGCTCCCTGACCGAGTCCATATAGGTATCGAGTTCGGGGTTCTTTATGGTGGTCCCTTTCTGCCCGTGGTGGACCTCGACCAACCCCATTAACTCCAGCGTTCGGATAGCCTCCCTCACGGTGGGTCGGCCAACGGCGAACCGCTCGGCCAGATCTCTTTCGGAAGGAAGTTTGTCGGAGGGCTTTAGTTCACCCTGGATAATGAGTCGTTTTACATAATCTACGATATCTTCATAAAGACGGTTTTTCTTTATAGGCTTAAACAAAGTCTTATCTATGTCTTTTACGTCGTGGGTCGACGCCTGTTTTGGTTGTTGCATAATAATGCCTTTTTTACTCAATGTTTCCAAGGTAATAAGACGAGACATGCACGCCCAAATAATACCGGATGCTCAATATCCTGCTAATGAATGACTCGAATAGGATGCGAATCTAATCTGTATCATCCAGTACTTGATCCGCAACCAGGACGCTGAATTCAGCGGGTAAATGGTATTACCATTCGCCACTTTATTTCCATAGCCTTTTTTTTGTCAAGAAAAAAATTTGCTACATAGGAGGTTGCCCATAAATATCCCAACTTCCTCCCTCCATAGGAGGTAACTACAGAACCCGGTCTCATTATTTCCTTTTTGCTCTTCCCCGCCCCTTGTTAAGCCGCTCTTCCATTTCTCGTCACTGCCGCGGCACAAGGTAGGTATTCAAGACTTCCTCAACTACAGAATAGGGATCGGCCCTTGCTTCAATGATACTGTTGATATACTTCTTTTTTTTGCCTGTTCCCTTGAGTCCTTTGAAAATCAGTTTTTGCAATTCATCCTTGAAGATAAGTCCCAGTTCCTGTTCTACTCTCTCAAATTTGATCTGATCAATCACCTTGGTCTTTTGCAAATATTCATGATGTCTTGCTATTGCGGCTGTAAGTTCATCGATGCCTTGGATATTTTCCGCTTTGCTGGCTACAGATACTGTTTGTATAATAGGAGGTATCCATTCTTTTCCTTTAAGACTTGCGACAGACAAAGTGGATTGCAAATGTCGGAGACTGGTATTTGCTCCCTGTAAGTCTGCCTTGTTGAGCACGATGATGTCCGCGATCTCCATTATTCCTGCCTTCATTGCCTGAATATCATCACCCATACCCGGTGTAAGCACTAACAGACAGGTATGGGCTATATGAATTACATCAACCTCGTCCTGACCCGCACCAAGGGTTTCTACAATAATAACCTCCATTCCCATAGCCTCAATAATGCGAATTACATCGTAAGTGGATCGGGACAAACCTCCGAGATATCCCCTTGAGGCCATGCTGCGAACATAAACACCATCATCTTGAGAATGGCTTTGAAGCCGGATACGGTCCCCTAAGAATGCCCCACCAGAAAAAGGACTGCTCGGGTCCACCACAACGACTCCAACCGTCTTTCCTTGTTTTCGCAATTTATGGATTAATTGATCAGTCAGTGTACTCTTTCCGACTCCGCCTGAACCTGTAATCCCCAGAATCATTGCCTGTCCTGTGTGAGGATAAACTCGCTTCATCACCTCATGGCTTTTTTCCATCCCATCTTCAACCAATGTGATCAATCGTGCAGCCGCCCGGCGATCACCGGCTAATAGTCTCTGCACCATATCGTCTATATCTATGCTTTTTTTCATTTCCTTATCTTTTAAGATTTCCTACTATATATTGTACGAATTCATCGGTGAGGGTGCCAGCTCTGAACACCTTATCAATTCCCATTTTTTCCATGGTGGGAATATCCTCAGCGGGAAAGGTTCCACCGGCGATAAGCAAGATGTCTTCAAGCCCGTTCTTCTTCATTTCCTCCACAATTTTGGGAGTAAAGATGAGATGTTCCCCGGACAGGTAACTTAGCCCAATCACATCTACGTCTTCATCTATAGCCGCTCTCACAATACTTTCTGGTGTCTGATACATCCCCAAGTATAAGACCTCCATCCCTGCTTCCTTTAGCATAGATGCCACAACCTTAATACCCCTGTCATGGCCATCAAGACCGACCTTTGTTACAAGTACTTTTATTCTTTGCTCTGTCCTTTTAACCATTTTCCCAAGCTCCTTGAATATCATCTAAGCGTTCACGGATCTCTATTGTCCTTCTGCTGAGCCAGTGGCCGCGCAGGTCTTCGCCTCACCTCCGGTGTAACGATAAACCTCCATGAAGGACTACCAATTGAAAGGAGATTCTATTGTCTCCATTGGATCATATGAATAGCCAAACACCTCACGGACAGTCCCCAGCAGTTCTCCGGTGGTGCCGAATGCCTTCGTAGTATCTACCATGGCTGGGATAACATTCTTACCCTCCCCAGCGTCATCTCTAAGACGCTTGATTGCATCCTTGAGTTTATCCTTATCCCTGCTGCGTTTAAGTTCCTTTACGTCCTCAACCTGCTTTTTTGCAGATTGCTCGGAGACCCTTTGTACACCCAAAGGTGTTGTTTTCTCCTGCTCGGTGTTGAAAATATTTACGCCCACCACGAGTTTATCACCGTTGTCGAGTTCTTTCTGTCGTTTGACTGCTTCAGATTCAAATTGTCGATCTAGCCATTCGGTGCGGATAGCCTCTTCCATTCCCCCCAGCTCTTCCACCTGTTTCATGATCTTCAAACTCTCATCTTCAATTCTATCGGTAAGGTTTTCTACATAATAAGATCCGCCCAGGGGATCAGCCACATTGGTGACTCCCGTCTCATATGCAAGGATCTGTTGTGTCCTCAACGCCTGGAGATGCGCCTTTTCCGTGGGCAGACACATGGGCTCATCATATGAGCAGCAATGGAGAGATTGAACTCCGCCCAGGACAGCAGCTAAGGCCTCATATGCGACACGAACGATGTTGTTAAGAGGTTGCTGTGGGATAAGAGAGCATCCGGCTGTATGGACTGCAAAGCGAAACTGCATAGACTTGGGATCCTTTGCGCCATATTTTTCTTTCACCAACCTGGCCCACATCCTCCGGGCGGCACGGATTTTGGCCACTTCCTCAAAAATATCTATATGACAGGAGACATAAAAGGTGAACCTGGGGGCAAATTCATCAATATCCAGCCCTCGGCGAATCAGTTCATCTATGTAACACATGGCAATGCAAAAGCCGAAAGCTACCTCTTGGGAAGCATTGATGCCCTGTTCCCTTAAGTCATACATATTGACAGTGGTGTAATACCATTTTGGTAACCTCTTTGTACAATACTCCATAACGTCGGAACCCAGTTTGATAGATAGATCGAGGGGACATGCCGGTCTGAACCCGCAATAACGGAAGTGAATCGGGTCGTTTTGAATAGAACCGCGTAATCCCGCAAGGTTATAACCGCCACTCTCTGCGACCGCCACATACTGGGCCATGGTTACCGAGGCTGCTGTAGACGCAGTGATTAAAGACCAGCTAACCTTGTCCAGAGGGATATCTTTAGTAAGGGCCTCCATGTCCCTGATTGAAGTAATATTGACACCTGTTAGGCCCACCTCATTTACTGCCCAGGGATGATCAGCATCAAGCCCCATTTCGTATGTTACATCAGCAATAGTGTTTAGCCCAGAGCCTCCATGCTCAGCCAGATACTTGAGGCGTGCATGGGTGTCTGCAGGCGAACCTATTCCGACGACCTCTCTCTTTGTCCATAAACGGCCCCTAAACATATTTGCATGGATTCCCCTTGTAAATGGATATGTCCCGGCGTCTGAGATATTCTTTCCATAGTCCTCCACGGACCTATCATCAGGGGTGTAAATTTCCTTTACATCATATCCGGACCAGCTCTTGAAACTTACAGGTTTTTCATAATATGCCTTTATATAGGCATCCCAATCGCCTTCATGTGTTTTTTCTGTCTTTGCCTCGTTCGTCTGGCTCATTTTTTCCTCCACCTTATATTCTTGGTCTTTTGATCTCTTTTTCAAATGTGACAAAATATCTTTGTAACACTTTTGCAATTCTTAAAAAATGACTGCCTGTTGTGCGAGTGAGTCATGACGCCATTTCGGAGTTAGTAAAAGGAGCAGTGGTTATTTCTTTACATTCGTTTTACAGGGCCCCACGTTCTTTGAAAAAAGCTGTTTACATTTGCGAGGAGCTATGTTACTAAATGTTTAGCAAAATTAATTAACCAGTCATTTAGCTAACAGAACGCTTTTTTTTTGTCAAGGGCCTTTTTCAATTTTTCCTGTTTTTGGCCCAATCAAATTTATTGAGGAGAAGAATTAATGGAAGGAACGGATAGTCAGGAAGATTTTAAGAAATTAGATAAGAGCCTTAGAATAAGAAGGATTATAGATACCGCTACCAGGCTTTTTCACCAAAAAGGGTACAGATCCACCACCCTGGATGATGTTTCAAAGGAGCTGGGCATAACCAAGGCTGCTCTGTATCATTATGTATCCAGTAAAGAAAATCTCCTTTCCATAATCTATATCCAGGCATTAGAAAATATTTTTGAGAATCTGCACATGATATTGGAAAAGGATCTTCCCCCCGACAAAAGACTAAGACTCATTATCCAAAATCATATTAAGAACATCAGCATCCGATATCTTCCAATGCTTTCGGTTTTCCTTACAGAAGAAGGGCATCTTCCGGAAAGTGATTCCAGAAAGATTAGGGAGGAAAAGAAGAAATATACCCGGGTTATTGAAAAAACCATTGAGCAAGGGATATTACAGGGCCTTTTTTTGAAAGCCGATCCTAAACTTCAGGCCTATGCCATACTGGGAATGTGTAACTGGATATATAAATGGTATAGACCGGAGCATACCCCATACACCCCTGATCAAATTGCCGATGGTTTTGTATCTCTACTTGAAGCTGGTTACCTAAAAAAAGAGAGGGCAAAGGAATGTACTGATTTGGGCATACCGGCGGGCCCGATCAAAAAAGGCAAACATGAGACCAGAAAACAGATCTATTATAGGTTGAAAAAACAGTGTAAGGCTATGATAGAGATTATTGATGAACTGGAAAAGACCCCAT
>MAVP01000066.1 GCA_001751075.1 Desulfobacterales bacterium S7086C20
TTCGCGCTCTGAAATGGCGGATGTACGTTTTGGTTGGGGCATTGTCAAAGAAATTGGAAGACTGGACATTGGCCAGACCTTAGTAGTTCGACAAGGTTCGGTTATGGCGGTTGAGGCTATTGACGGCACCGATGCAACCGTACGGCGAGGAGGAAGGCTTGGAAGAAAAAAAACGGTGGTTGTTAAGGCGAGCAAACCGAATCAGGATTTACGGTTTGATATGCCGGCGGTGGGAATAAAAACCATCAAGACCATGTGTGATGTTGGGGCTACAGTCTTGGCTGTTGAGGCAAATAGAACCGTAGTCTTTGATAGGAAGGAGATGGTAGTGCTTGCTGATCGACACGGGATTGCCATTATAGCAACGGAATAAAAATATGAAACCATTACGTATTGGAGTCGTTGGCGTTGGACACCTTGGACAATTTCATGCGGAAAAGTATGCCCGCATGGAAGGTGTTGAACTTGTTGGCATAGCAGATATAATTGCCGACAGGGCCCACGATGTGGCAAGTCGGCTTGGGACGAAAGCATTTACTGATTACAAGGACCTCATTGAAAAGGTAGATGCGGCAAGCATAGTGGTGCCTACAGACCTTCATTTTCCCGCCAGTCATGATTTCCTGGAAGCCAAAGTAGATCTCCTGATTGAAAAGCCCATCACAGAGACCCTAGATGACGCAGACACATTGATACAACTTGCCGATTCAAAGGGGCTGATCATCCAGGTGGGGCACCTTGAAAGATTCAATCCGGCAATCCTCGCCTTAAGCGAGGTAATAGACCGGCCTTTATTTATAGAATCTGACCGTTTGAGCGGCTTTGGTGAGCGGGGAACGGAAGTCGACGTTGTTTTAGACCTGATGATACATGATATCGATATCATATTAAGCCTAGTTAAATCCCCGATCAAGTCTATTCACGCGGTTGGGGTTCCTGTAGTAACTCCCCGGGTAGACATTGCTAATGCCCGCTTGATTTTTGAAAACGGTTGCGTGGCCAATGTGACTGCCAGCCGTATCTCTATGAAAAGCATGAGAAAGATTCGCTTTTTTCAAAGAGACACATATGTCTCAGTAGATTACGCAAGTCACGATGTTACCATCATCCAGAAAGATGGTAAGGGGACCAAACTACCAGTTCCAGGAATGTCCATGAATCGGTCAAAATTTGAAAACGCTGATTCCTTAGATGCCGAGCTCAAGGCATTTGTCCAGTCGGTAAGAACTCGACAACCCCCCTTGGTTACCGGCAGTGACGGGCGAAACGCCTTGCAAGTTGCCATTGATATCGTCAGGCAGATCGAGACAAGTACTAGGGAGGTCTTGGCTGGGCAGGACAAATAGTGATGGATTAGTAAAAAGTGACCACAGATACAAAAAACAAGGTTATGATTATTGCCGGGGAGGCTTCCGGCGATTCCCATGGCGCACGCCTTGTAAGGGCCATGCTGGAGCTTAACCAAGATCTTAGCTTCTTTGGCATTGGCGGCAATGCCCTCCGGAAAGCCGGAGTTCAAATAAGAATTGACAATTCAAGGATAGCCGTAGTGGGCCTCTCAGAAGCCATCATAAAGCTGGGGGTTCTTTTGAAAGCTTTAAAGATTGCCAAAAGAGAGCTTAGAAGCTGTCGCCCTGATCTTTTGATTGTGATAGATTTTCCGGACTTTAACCTTCTTGTAGCTAAAGCAGCTAGGAAACTTGGGATACCTGTCTTTTATTATATCAGTCCACAAATATGGGCTTGGCGGACTGGACGAGTAAAGAAGATTCGGCGGCTAGTTGATCATATGGTTGTGATATTTCCCTTCGAGGTGGATTTTTATAGAAGATCGCGGGTTCCCGTAACCTTTGTTGGGCATCCGTTATTAGATAGCATCGCATCAGGAGAAACCTTGGGGGAAACAAACGATCTTGACACAAAGGATATGATCATTGGATTATTGCCGGGCAGCCGAAATGAAGAAGTTCTCCGTCTTCTCCCCGTTATGGTTGAGGTAGCAGACATCATAACAGAGCAAATGCCAGGCCTTCTTTTTGCTATACCGCTTGCCCCTTCGGTAGACAAGACCACAGTGGAGTCCATTATTGGTAAAGCAAAGTCAAGGTTTCTGGTTTTATCGGACAGACTCCAAGATATATTGGATCGGTCCATATTACTTATAACAGCTTCAGGGACTGTAACCCTGGAGGCAACAATTGCGGGAACACCGATGATCATCATATACAAGGTGTCAGGGCTAAGTTATTGGCTTGGCAAACGCCTTATTCGCGTAAAACACATTGGCCTGCCAAATTTGGTTGCCGGCAAGCCAATTGTGCCGGAATTTGTTCAGCATCAAGCTACGGCTAAAAACATTGCCCGTCAGGCGCTGGCCCTACTAAAAGATGAGAACTCCCTCGCCGGAATGCGTCTTCAACTAAACCACACAGCACAGGCTTTGGGTCCTCCAGGTGCTTCAAGAAAAGCCGCCAAGGTGGCGCTTGCAATGCTCCAACCACACTGATGGGGCCACTGTGTAATGCGTTTCCATCAGACCATAATCTGAAATGGCCGGCTTACGACATGACGACAAATAGAAATCAAAAGTCAAAACTAAAATGGTGGTTGGTCGGCTGGCTAGGAAAACTTCTTATTGACTTAATCTGTACTACGATGCTGATTCGTATTTTGGATTTTGATAAGGCAAAAAATGTGATCCGGTCCGGGAGGTTTATTTTTGCTTTTTGGCATTCCAGGATCCTTGCTATTAGTTATCTCTACAAAGGCTTGGATTACGCTATACTAGTAAGCAGTTCAAATGACGGAGAGATTATGGCACGAATACTTCAACAGCAGGGACACCGAACTATTCGTGGATCTACGTCAAGAGACGGTGTCAGGGCTTTTACAAGACTTGTCAAAACCATTACACGAGAAAATTGCCCTGGAGTTGTGGTTCCGGACGGTCCGCGAGGACCGAGATTCGAGGTCCAGCCCGGAGTTATAGCATTGGCGAAAAAGACCGGTTGTCCTATTGTGCCAATTACGTATAGTGCCAGGAAGATAAAAGTGTTTGCCAGTTGGGATCGCTTTATCCTGCCTTGCCCGTTTTCGGAGTGCTCAGTCATGTACGGCACACCGGTGGTGGTGCCGCCCCATGCCGATGCAAAGATTCAAGAGGTATACCGCAGGCGTTTGGAAGACGAACTCAATCGAATCACCAAAACGATAGATGCTTATTACGATCACACAATAAACTAGACAGTGTCTATCTGCAACTGGCGAGAAAATTCATGGACATCGATGTGAGAATTCAATCCAGGCAAAGACCTTGATCGAGGATAAGGCAATGGGTATATCAAAAGATACCAGCAACGATTGGCAAATACTCAAATCCCGAGTTTTGCCTTTGGTGAAGCCTCTGTGGCGTCGTTTACTCATAGCCATGGTGTGCATGATGTTGGTCGGTGCCCTTACCGCTGCAGCGGCATACCTTGTAAAACCCGTCCTAGATGAAATCTTCTTCAAGAAAGACATGACCATGCTCAAGATTCTGCCCTTTGCCATCATGCTACTGTACTTGCTGAAAGGGCTGGCTTATTTTGGCCAAGCCTACCTGATGAACTTCGTGGGGCATAAGATCATCAAGCAATTGCGCGATGAGCTATATAGCCACATACAGAGACTTTCCCTGTCCTTTTTTGATTGCCACGAGACGGGCGTGTTGATGGCAAGGATCATGAACGATGTCAACATCGTCAAGGCAATGGTGACCAAGGGAGTAACAGGACTCATACAGCATTCGTTTTCAATTATAGGGCTGGTCTTTGTCATTTTTTACAGGGATTGGAAGCTGGCCTTAATCGCAGCGGTCGTCTTTCCCTTGGCAACGATCCCGATTGTGAAATTTGGGAGGCGTATGCGCCGATTGAGTGCCAAGTGTCAAGAAAGCATGGCGGGCATAAGCTCCTTTCTGCTTGAGACATTTACAGGAAATAAGATCGTAAAGGCTTTCGGCATGGAGTCATACGAGGATTTGCACTTTTTTGAAAAAACATATAGTTTGTTTAAATATGAGATGAAAGCTGTAATGGTGCGGGCCATGTCATCTCCTGTCATGGAGCTTCTAGGCGGTGTGGGCATAACGCTTATTGTTTGGTACGGAGGATATAAGGTTATCGGTGGGACGTCCACGCCTGGGACTTTCTTTTCTTTTATGGCCGCCCTAATCATGCTGTATGAACCGGTAAAGAAACTCAGTCCCATAAATAATATGATCCAGCAGGGACTGGCGGCTGTTGTTCGGGTATATGATATTCTGGATACCCTTTCGGAGATCAAGGAGCACGAAACCCCGAAGGAGCTGAAACCGGGAGGACATTCACTTCTTTTCAAAGACGTGTCTTTCAAGTATAGCGACGACACCGTATTGAAGGGAGTAAACCTTGAGGTCCAAGCTGGGGAGATATTGGCGTTGGTGGGTATGAGCGGCGGCGGCAAGACCACCCTTGTTAATCTCATACCTCGTTTCTATGAGGTTACAAAAGGAGCCATCCTTATTGACGGCATCGATATCCGAGAACTCTCCCTTGCCTCACTTCGCAGCCAAATTGGAATTGTGACCCAGGATCCTATTTTGTTCAACGATACCATCAGAAACAATGTTGCCTACGGCAAGCCCGAAGCCTCGGAACAAGAAGTCATGGAAGCGGCTAGGTCAGCCTATGCTTATGATTTTGTCAATGGCTTCTCGGACAAATTCAATACCGTTGTGGGAGAACGAGGAGTTCGCCTTTCCGGTGGTCAGAAACAGCGGATCTGTATCGCCCGAGCGCTCTTGAAGAATGCCCCCATCCTGATCCTGGACGAGGCTACCTCATCACTGGACACCGAGTCGGAAAGGGCCGTTCAAAAGGCCCTTGACAACCTTATGAAAGGTCGAACCACCCTTGTAGTAGCCCACAGACTTTCCACAGTGCGACATGCCGACAGGATTATCGTCATCGTGGGAGGAAAGATCGTTGAAGTAGGAAAACATGAAGAGCTCTTTTCCCTAAATGGGGAATACCGCAAGCTTTACGATATGCAATTTGAGGAAACCGACCCCCCCAAGGCATCGGGTGACCGGGAAATCCCTTGACAGATTGATATGGCGGCCATTACCTCTATAGACCCTCATCACGATCCAAAAACAACATGAAAATCTTTAATCTCATAAACCGGTACGTTTTTATTGAAATGTTACCTGTATTCGTTCTCAGCCTGCTGTTGTTCACCCTTGTCTTTTTAATGGCCAAGATCCTGGACATCACGGATTTGATCGTCCAGTATGGTATCAGTGCCAAGGCCATGTTTCTTATGCTTGCGTGCTGGATACCCTCTTTTTTGATTTTCGTTATCCCAATGGCTGTGATGATAGCGGTGGTCCTGGCGTTCTTGAGACTGTCGAATGACAACGAAATCCTGGCCATGAAAGCGGCGGGGATCAGCATATACAGGTTATTGCCTTCTGTATTGGCTTTCTGTCTGTTCGGGTTTTTGGCGACGGCTTTCATGACCATTTACGGTTCCCCCTGGGGCAGGCACTCCTTTAAGAATTTAGTATTTGAAACTGCAAGCTCAAATGCCCATGCCGGCATCAAAGAAAGGGCATTTAACACAAGTTTCCAGGATGTTATGCTGTATGTAAATGAGGTTGATGAAAGAAGAAAACTCCTGACCGAAATATTTGTTGAAGACCGCCGTACGGAAGGAATGGTAACTAGTATTATTGCTCCCAGCGGTAAATTCTTTTACGATCCCCAGCGGCTTGTGTCACACTTAAGACTGTATGATGGAACGATCAATCAGCTGGATCAAGAAAACCAGACTGCCCACTTTGTTAGATTCAATACGTACGATTTTCAACTTGATTTTGATTCGATTGTGTCTTCAAAAAAGCGGGACAGAAAAAGCAGAAAGGAGATGAATCTGTCTGAATTGCGCCATAGTCTGGACAACACGACTAAAAAGGATACCGAATACTATTTACAACTAATGCAATACCACAAGAAATTTTCTATCCCCTTTTCATGTTTTGTGCTTGGGCTTGTAGCAATTCCTTTAGGAATCCAGTCAAAATCCGCAAAGCGCTCTTTTGGAGTAATCTTGGCCCTCTTTTTTTTCCTTATCTATTACTCTTTGCTCTCTATGGGCTCAGCCCTTGGTAAAACAGGGCAATGCCCGCCTATTGTAGGTATGTGGATTCCAAACCTGGTCATAGGTGTTATTGCCGCCTATCTATTATTTGCCAGGGGTAGAGAACAACCTATCAAGATACTCAGCATCAGTCTTAGGATTTCTCAATGGCTCAGATCAGCCGGAAAAAGCAAATAGCAGGTCTATGCAGATAATTCAAAAATATGTAATCCAAGAAGTCTTAAAGACATTTGCCATCGTTTTGACGGTATCTGTTGTCATCTACCTGGTTGTTGATTTTTTCGAAAAGATCGACAATTTCTTCGAGGCCGGGGTCCCAATGTCACAGGCCCTTTCTTTTTTTGTCTTGAGGATTCCCTTGATCGTGTCTCAAGTAGCGCCAGTCGGAGTATTGATGGCTGTACTCATTGTCCTTGGCCTAATGGCAAGGAGCAATGAACTGTTAGCTTTACAAAGTGGGGGGATAAGTAAACTTTATCTGTTGATACCACTTCAAATCATAGGGCTGGTTTTCAGCCTCTTTGTTTTTTTCCTTGCTCAGATATTGGTTCCCATCACTATGGCACAGGCCAACCGGATTTGGGAAGTAAAGGTACACAAGCGGGTGTCTACGTTCAAACAAAAAGACATTTGGATTAAAGGTCCCAATGCAATCTATCATATCAGCTATTTCAACCCGGGAGATGAGACTATATCCGGTATGACAATGAATTTCTTCGACGACGATTTTAATCTGGCACGACGTATTGATGCCAAAAGGGGAGTCTACCGGAAAGGGAAATGGTTTTTCCGGGATTGTGTTGAACAGATCAGACTAAAAAACGGAACGTATGATATAAGATATCCTGATCGATGCAATGCAAAAATAGACCTTGTCCCCGAAGATTTGAAGAAGGTTGTAAAGCAATCCGACGAGATGAGCATGCATGAACTATCAGATTATATACAAAAGATTAAGCATGAAGGGTATGATCCCACGCCCTATCAAGTCGATTGGCATGCCAAGTTGGCCTTTCCCGCTGTCTGCCTTGTTATGACGGTTTTAGGGTCTGCCATCGCCCTTAGAAACCCGAAGCAAGAAGGAATTGCCATGGGCATCGCCTATGGCATTGGAATAAGTTTTTGTTATTGGATCATTCATGCCTTTTGCTTGTCACTGGGACACAGTGGTCTTTTGCCCCCCTTCGTGGCGGCATGGACGGCAAACATCATTTTTGCAATCCCAGGGATCGCCTTTCTCCTTTGAAGGTTGTTCTGGGAGCCCGATTATGGAAATTAGGAAAAAGATAGAAAGAGTCATGACTACTTGTGAGAAGAGTCGGGGCGCCGGCCTTTTTGACACCCTACTCTATTTGTTTTCTTGCATATACGCTGGAGCAATGAACTTGAGAGCCCTGTTCTATCGAAAGGGGCTGTTCAAGTCTCAAACCCTGCTTTGCACCGTTATATCCGTGGGCAATCTTACGGTGGGAGGCACGGGCAAGACGCCTTTGACAATCTACGTCGTTGACCTGCTCAGAGGCCTGGGTTACAATGTAGCTGTGCTCAGCAGGGGATATAAGGGAAAAATGTATAAGGCAGGCGGGATCGTAAGCGATGGGCAAAAAATATATATGGACTCGATAGCCGCAGGTGATGAACCATATTTGATTGCCGACAGACTCAAAGACGTACCCGTTCTCGTTGGTCAAAATCGCTTTAAGATGGGCAAGATGGCGATCAGCAGGTTTTCTGCTCAGATACTTGTCATGGATGATGGCTTTCAGCACATGCAATTGGACCGTGATATCGATTTGCTTTTGTTAGATACTGCAAGCCCTTTTGGTAACGGGCATTGTATCCCTAGAGGGCCACTGCGTGAGCCCGTGAAGGGAATAAGGCGTGCCAGCGCCATTGTGCTGACCAGGCAAGCACACAAAGCCAGTCCGCACCAGGCTGGTTTTGTAGAGGAAGTTAACTCCGGCGCGCGGATTTTTCGTTGCATGCACGTACCGGAGAGGCTGTTCGTTGCTGGTACGGAAAGGCCCCTCGATTTAGAAGCTTTAAAGGGGCGAAGGCTTTTTGCCTTTTCCGGAATCGGCCGAAATGACAGCTTCCGCGAGACTGTCACACAACTTGGCGGCTCGATTGACGATTTTGTTGAGTTCTTTGATCACTACCGATATTCAACGGATGATCTTCGCTCTGTTTGGAGGAAGGCAGTCGATTTGAAGGTCGACAATCTTGTTACAACCGAGAAGGACTACGTAAGAATACGTGGCGGATTCCCAAAAGCCCCTCAGCTACTTGTTCTGGGAATATCGCTCTCCTTTGGTAGAGACAAGGATGTCTTTGAAAGATATTTGAAGAGTCAGATTTGCAAGTAGTGCGGACAGGCTCCTAGAGCGGTATAAACAAACAGAAACAGATTGAATCTATTATGGAAATAGTAACCAAGAAAAGGCTTACGTACAGAATCAACAATATCCCGGGAAGTGATTCGGAAATGTTGTTTGCGTACCTTTACGGATCAACAACAATTGGGCTGGATCACTATTAGAGCGATGTTGACATCGCGTGTTAGGTAAAGGAGGAATAAATAATTTGAAAGCGCTGGTTACCGGTGCTGCCGGCTTTATCGGATCGCATCTATGTGAGTATCTAATCGAGAAGGGATGTGAGGTTGTTGGTATTGACAGCTTCACGGACTATTATCCCCGATCCATAAAGGAATCAAATATCGCCGGTTTGAAAGATTGCGGAGGCTTTGAATTCGTTGAAGCCTCGCTAATTGAAGCAAGCCTGGCAAAATTGCTGGAGGGCGTGGAAGCGGTTTTTCATCAATCAGCCCAGGCCGGTGTCCGGGCAAGCTGGGGTGAGAGTTTCAAGATATATACAGACAATAATATTCTTGCCACACAGATGCTGCTTGAGGCCTGCAAGGACAGACCGATCAAGAAGTTCGTTTATGCCTCATCATCGTCAGTTTACGGAGACACAACAGATCTTCCAATGAGAGAGACTTCTCTTCCCGCTCCTGTTTCGCCCTATGGAGTTTCAAAACTGGCAGCAGAACACCTCTGCCGTCTTTACTTCAAGAATTTTAGTGTCCCGACAGTCTCGCTGCGCTATTTTACTGTCTATGGGGCCAGGCAGAGGCCTGATATGGCCTTTCATCGGTTTTTTAGATGGGCCCTGGAAGGCAAGCCAATAGAGGTTTACGGTGACGGCAAGCAAAGTAGAGATTTTACACACGTTAGTGATATTGTTGAGGCAAACTGGCTCGCCTTTGAAAAGGCTTCGTCGGGAGAGGTATTCAACATCGGTGGAGGCTCGCGTATTACGCTAAATGAGGTTATTGAGATCATCAAGGAGATGACAGGTGTAAACTTTGAAGTCCGTTACAAAGACGTTCAGAAGGGAGACGTAAGACACACCTCGGCAGATATGACAAAGGCCAAGGAAGTACTGGGATATGACCCCAAGATTTCTGTTGAAGAAGGCCTGCGAAGGGAATATGAGTGGATCAAGGACTTCATGAGGAGGTAAATATGGGAGTTAGTCAAGAATTATTGGATATTCTGGCCTGTCCTAAATGCAAGGGAGACATTCACCTTAATGAGTCAAAGAACGGCCTCATATGCGACAATTGCAAACTTCTCTATGAGATCAAGGATGACATACCGATCATGCTAATTGACGAGGCCAAACCGATAGAAGAGTAAAGTTAGAGGTCTAATCCCTTGCAAAAAATGGGCGTTTTGGCCACTAATTCTCACTCTCCGTTTTCTGTTGTAAAATAATCTGAAATAACTCCCATGAAGGGATTATATTTAATGGCGTAATGACTAAGGCCCTGCTTTACAAGATCTTCAGACATGGTTCTGTCGTTCTCACGGATGTTTTCCGCCCTTTGTTCCCAGCCCCTGTCGTCTAACGCCAAGATCTCATCCACCTGTCTTCCATAGAAGTCCGCCGCGGGAAGGTCTGAATAGGCATTTACAAACCATGGCATTGCCACGCCAACCTTCTTTAAGAACAGGTTATGCTCGGGGCCGAAATCAAGGCATGAGGCCTCAGTAAAATTGGCCAGGTCGCTCATTTTCTTGAAATCGACATACCCCATTTCCACACTCAACTCATAGGCCCTGGTTCCGGGAAAAGGAAAGAAAAAAGACCAGCGAAAGCGGCCGGGCTGTGCTTCGGCTACCAGTCGGATGGTAGCCATGACGTCTTCACGTCCCTCTCCAGGTAGACCGATCATGAGAAAAACCGAGGAATGCAAGCCGTATTCGTGAGCGCTTCTTATGGCCTCAACGATTTTTTTGCTTTTCATGTGACGATTCAGGATTAACTTGCGAATTCGAGGGCTGCCGCTTTCAATGCCAAACTTGACAATTTTGCAGTTTGCCTCCGCCAGACGGCGGGCCATTGACCGATTAAAGAAACCCACATGGGCATTTACGACAAAGGGGATGGTAGATATCTCTTTGTAACGCTTGCAAAAGGCCGCCACATAGGCTCGATCAAATGTAAACAAGTCATCATCGAAGATAAACATCTTGATGTTCGAATAGCGTTTTACCAGATAGGCTATCTCAAAAAGTAGCTGGTCCAGGTCAAAGTGCCGAATATAGTTCAGCTCTTTGAACCCGCAATTGAGGTCCTTTCTGTAGAGGGCCACCACTTGGTGGTTGAGACAATAGGTGCACGAAAAAGGACACCCTCGAGAGGCCATGAGGCCGACCCAACCGCCCTTGGCATCGATGATCCTCTGAAAATCAAAGACATCATAGTCTTTCAAGGGCAGGGCCTTAAGGTCAGGCAATCCTCTCACGGGGTTGATTTGAATCTTGCCATTCCTGATGAGGCCAAGATTTCTTACCTGCCCAAGGTCACCGCCCCCTTGCAGCTTTTCCACAAATTCCAAAAAGGCCTCTTCCGATTCTCCGCGAAAAACAAAATCAAACAACCCCGTCTCTAAAATCGCCTCCGGTGTGGCAGTCGCGTGAATCCCCCCACATACCACGGGGGCGTCGGTGCCCTCCCGAACCCAAACAGCCAGTTCCTGCGTGTAGGGCCATTGATTCGTCACCACGGAAAACCCTACAAGTTCGGGAGATAAGTCCTTCAGTCGATCCAGAAACTCGGTCTTTGAAGGCAAGGGATCCAGTTTTTCACAAAATTGCCACAAATCAACACTGTGTCCCGCCTGTTTGAGCAAGGCCGATATGTGGGCCAGGCCGTAGTTGAACCCGACCTGCGAGTTTGCATTTGGGTAAATAAAGAGTATCTTCATGTTACAATCTTACACAGATTCATCGTAACATCCCACAAGGCACTGGTGTCATTCCGGGCGAGGGGACCTTTTTAAAAAGATCCCCTCACCCTAGGTTATTGAGAACTTACGATTGATCCTAAAGAGTCGAAATGCCTTGCATGCATCACGCGGGCGGTAATGTCTTCGGCATTAATAGAGACGGGATCTGTTAGGGTATCCACGTGGACAATCCGGCAACTGTTCCGACCGAATGCACTCCAACGACGGACAAACCGCATGTTGTTCGATCCGGCAAATACGGTTACGCAAGGTATTTCCAAGGCGGCTGCAATGTGTTGACAGGCCGAATCATAACCTATGAATTCATCCGATGCTGAAATAAGACCGGCGATTTCTCCAATCGTAGTCTCTATGCCAATGGCCCCATGTGGAAAGAACTCGTCTTGTTTTAAATCTAAACATGCATCAGTCACGGCATAGCCTGAAGCCTTTGCCGCCCTAAGCAACGCTTCACTGCGGGATGCCTCCACTTCGCCAGCACCTTTATCCAGAAAGACCACCGTGTCTTTTTCACGTAACAAGGACAGAAGCATTTTCTCTTCAAAGGCCTTTCCCACTCTTTTTCTCAAATTACCGCCAACACCGAAATTCATAACCACGATTCTTCGGGCGCCGCAACGCCTCAAGTTATTGCAGAACTTTGCGGCTACGTCCAGGTTATGACGTGATATCCAAACCTTTGGATAACAAACGCCCTTATCATCTAAAATCCTATTCAGCCAGTCATTGACAAATTCAGCCATTGACATTTTTCTGTTATATAAACTCTGAGACCGGCTATCGAAAAACAAATAACGCTCAAGCGGAACGATAGGCAAGACACCCAGCTGGGAATACCGTGAATCGGGATCCACTAAAATTACGTTTTCCGCAGGGCATTCCATCTCCTCTTGGCGAACGATGTCGAGTATATGTAACCATGTCGACAAGCGTTCGAGCAGCCCCCCCTTTCTCTTGTAAGAAACCTCTCTAAACCGGACACCGGAATCCGGACCAAAGATCTCCTTTAATTTCTCTTCACCGATGAGGGTGATTTCCGCATGGGGAAGCAGTTCTTTTAGCCTTTGAATGATCACACTTGTGATAGCCACATCGGCTCC
>MAVP01000067.1:0-5820 GCA_001751075.1 Desulfobacterales bacterium S7086C20
CCGAGTGGCCTGCCCATGGCTCATTACGCGATTCATCGACTCGGATGCCGAGTTCCTCTTCGTTCCCAAAAGTAAGGTGATGGAAGTGGCCGAAAAGGAAGGCGCCATACCATTTGACACACCGGGGGCCGAGCTGCATCACCGGGACGAGATGTGCACTTTCGATGTATTCATCAAAGACTATGAATTGACCGACAAGGCGCTTCTTAGGATGGCCAAAGTTGTCAATGCTGCGGATACCGATAGATTGGATAATGATCCTATTGCGGCAGGACTTGAAGCTATCGCTGTAGGCTATGGCCTCCGATTCCCCGACGACACAGAAAACCTTGCAGGTCAACTTGAAGTCTATGACGCGCTCTATGCCTGGTGCCGTCTGCAAGTAGCCCGCAAATAGATCCCAATGTTGCGTTGGGGTAGACAAAGTGGAGGACGTTTTTCCCATGAACCGCCTGTCTCATATCTCCGAGTTCCTTGGCCTCCGTAAGAGCACGGTCGGAATGCTTTGCATGGTGGTTCTGGTAGGCATGGGCGAACGGATGGCCGAACGATTTCTGCCTATCTATCTGATTGCTCTCGGAGGTGGAGCTCTATCGATTGGCTTGCTTAATGGCTTGGATAATCTACTGTCAGCGCTCTATTCATTTCCCGGAGGCTTCCTCTCAGACCGCCTTGGCATCAAACGAGCATTGCTTGTTTTCAATATCATGGCCATGTGTGGCTTCCTTGTGGTTATACTGATTCCGGCATGGCAAGCCGTCTTGGTTGGAGCCGTGTTTTTCTTGTCCTGGACGGCAATCTCTTTGCCGGCAACCATGAGCCTTGTGGCCAAGTTACTTCCCAAGAATAAGCGTACAATGGGGGTTTCGATGCATTCCCTCGTACGACGCATTCCTATGGCGCTCGGGCCGATCTTGGGAGGTCTGTGCATTGGATTCTGGGGGGAACGCGATGGAGTTCGAGTCGCCTTTGCTGCAGCCCTTCTATTGTGTTTTGTTGCGGTGGTATTGCAACAATCGTTCATCGAAGACGATCTGTCAAAGACTGCAAGCGACAGGCAGACCATTCGACCGGAAAAGAACCCACTGCGGCTTTTCAAAGAAATGGATTCTTCGCTCAAACGACTGCTTGTTTCAGACATTCTGGTTCGGTTTTGTGAGCAGATTCCATACGCCTTTGTCGTAGTGTGGTGCATGAAGGTCATTTCCAAGCCGGTCACGGCCCTCCAGTTCGGTTTTCTAACGAGCATCGAGATGGCTACGGCCTTTCTCATTTATCTCCCAGTAGCCTATTTTGCAGACAGGTGTTCAAAAAAGCCCTTTGTTGTAACGACATTCCTATTTTTTACGTTCTTTCCTTTGGTACTTCTGTTTTGTCAATCCTTTACCTGGCTGGTTTTTGCATTCATATTGCGGGGGTTCAAAGAGTTCGGCGAACCTACGCGAAAAGCACTTATCATGGATCTTGCCCCAGAACATCGGGAGGCTGCCATGTTCGGCCTCTATTACCTTTTGCGTGATGTCGTTGTCTCGATAGCAGCATTCGGAGGTGCTTTTCTGTGGCAGATTGGGCCGACCACTAACTTCTTTGTCGCCTTTTTATGTGGCTTGGCAGGCACCGTTGGTTTCGCATTGTGGGGACGTGACTTAACCAGCATATCGTGAGAAATAGTTACAGGTAAGATAGGGCAATTCAAGAGGATTTATGGCCAAGTGTTTGTTGGGGTTTCTCTTGCGTACCTGTGAAAATGGTATGAGCAACCAGATGTAGCCCTTGTCAGTACCAATCCAGAACGTTTTTTAGCAATTTGTTTGAAAAGCACCACCGGCTTTGCTATAAGATCGCCATGAAACGTTGTATCCAGAGTGTGGTTTGCACCTTCATTTTTTTGGGGCTGGTCGTTACTGCCGGCGCCTATGTCCTTCCTGCCAAACAGGTTTTAGATTTTATGGTTGAGCAATTTGGTTCTAATCAAACCCTTGTCGTATTCCAGAAAACCGTTGTTTATGACCCTGATATCGAAGGGGGGATGGAGGAACTTGATGAAACCCTCTACTATATGTATCCGGATCGATTTAGGTCGGAGGTTAGCGGGCCTGAATTAGAGAAGATCCAGGTACTTAATGAAGAGGGGGCATTGGTCGTTATTGATGGTAAGATCTTTGGTGAGACAGAAAGTCTGTTTGACCACTTCAAGGACCTACTGCTTTATAGCCGGATCGACTTGTTGGTTGATAAAGTTTTTCAACTGGGGGTTAATGTTGATATTGTAAGCCTTGGAAGGTTTAGAGATAAGATTGTATATGTCGTAGGGGCAAAGTATCCTGACGAATCGGTTTCACAGGTGTGGATTGACAAGAAGAACTTCAGGCCTGTCAGATTCATTTTGAATGGTGGAAAAGAGACCCCTATAAGAGAGATAGAGTACTCAGAATATAGGGAGTTGGACAAGACTAAGGTTTATCCTGGCAGGATTTCTTTTTATGAAGACGGGAACCTTGTCAGAATGTATGTCCTGGAAAGATTTGAAATAAACCCAGAGATTTCAGATCAGATGTTCGATGTGGGTTATCTGAAAGGCATCTATGAGCCGACTGATTCTACAGACCCAAGCACTTTGCCTGACTCTGAGCTTGATGAGGTGCGAAGAAGCCTTGAGGAGTTTAAGAAAATCTTTGAATAGAAATACCACCATACTATTGATGGACTCGTAAAAAGTCTGATTTTGCTCTTTCCGTGCACGATTCCGGGATTCAGAATCGCGCAATGTCATTCGCAAAATCAGACTTTTTACGAAGTCGTCACAATTGGCGAGCCCTAAAAAGCCCCAATGAGTCTGGCTATTACTATTCGAAGGATTTCCGATGTGCCTTCGCCGATTTCTAGGAGTTTCTGGTCTCTGTAAAACCTTTCGATGTCATATTCCTTCATAAGTCCATATCCGCCATGGAGTTGGACGGCATGGTTAGCTATTCGGCCCATAACTTCGGAACAATGAAGTTTTGCCATAGCGGCCTGTTTTGTGAAAGTTTTGTTTTGGTCTTTGAGCCAGCAGGCTTTGTACAGAAGCAGCCTGGCGCACTCAATTTCTGTAGCCATATCTGCCAACTTGAATGCATTGGCCTGAAATGACGATATGGGCCTGCCGAATTGATTCCGTTCTTTGGCATATTTCAGGGCCATATCATAACAACCCTGAGCACCGCCTAAGCCCATGGCGCCAATACTGAGACGGCCGCCATCTAAGGTTGATAACATCTGGTGAAAGCCTTTGCCGCGCTTGCCAAGTATGTTTTCCTGGGGGATGCGGCAATCTTCGAAGTATAAGGCGCTGGTGTTGGAAGCTCGCCACATCATTTTTCCGTGCATCGGTTGGGCTGTGTATCCGGGAGTTCCGGATTCGACAAGAAAGCAGCTTAGTTCATTACGGTCATCCTTGTCACGACCAGTAGAGGCCATAACGGTGACTCCACCAGAGATGTCTGTGGCGGCATTTGTTATGAATATCTTGCTGCCGTTAATCACCCACGCGTCATTGTCTAGGACCGCATGAGTTTGGCACGCGCCGGCATCGGAGCCTGCGTTTGGTTCCGTGAGGCCGAAAGCCCAGAGCATTTCTCCAGTACACAGCTTGGGGAGGTATTTCTTCTTTTGCTCTTCATTGCCGAAGTAGTAGATTGGGCCGATGCCAAGGGAGTTGCCGGCTGCAACTGTTGCTGCCTGGGAGGCATCTACACGTGCCAGCTCTTCAACTGCAATTATGTAAGAAAGGTAGTCTAGTTCCTGTCCACCATATTGCTCCGGAACAAATGTACCAAAAAGGCCGAGTTCTCCCATGGCTTTAGTTGTTTTGTAAGAAAAGGTTTCGGTTTCATCTAGCTCTCTGGCTACAGGTCGGATCTCGTTTTCGGCAAAATCTCGTAGAGATTCCCTTAAGATCCTTTGTTCCATTGAAAGTGAGAAGTTCATTGTAGCCCCCTAGGGCTCGTCACTCAATAACTGTCACATCTTGCTGGTCTTTTGGGCTGTCTTCTGCGTTGCTCAGTCGGTCGCATACCCAGGTATGCTCCCGCACGAGCGCCTTGAATACAACCCAAAATCCTTCGCAATCTTGAGACACTTATTTCGGGACGAACCCTTAGTGAAGTTTCGGGTTTTAGTTTTTATCCGTGAAGAACCTCTTTGTTTTGGCAAAATCTCGATTAGCAGAACCAGACAAGATCGTCAACGGTGTCCATGAATTTACGGTAATATACACTCGGTAGCGATATTGGCGTGTAAGCATGCGAGAGATATATGGCACTATATTGCGAAAGAGTTAGTATTTCATTGTAAATCGAGCATAAACTACTGCTATAGTCAGGAAAAGCTATTTGATAAACTTGCTATTATTTATAGATGATATTAAATATATTAGTTTTTAGTTCTCAAGCTACGTAAGGTTTAGTGGCTTTTTCTGGAGGGGCCAGCGTAGCTCAGCAGGTAGAGCTACTGATTTGTAATCAGTGGGTCGGGGGTTCGAGTCCCTCCGCTGGCTCCAGCAACCTTGACACACTGTTTGTGGAGGGGTTCCCGAGTGGCCAAAGGGAACAGACTGTAAATCTGTCGGCGATGCCTTCGGAGGTTCAAATCCTCCCCCCTCCACCAAGCCTCACAAGTAAGTTGTGTGTAGGAGATTGCCGAATATTCATGGTGGTATCGTATGGACTACATGCAGTTTCTGCATTTTTCTTGCTGTATTCTTAGTCGTGGAGTAATGTTTTTTAGCCTTCAAAGGGTTTCTTGTATAAGACAAAAAATTAACTGTTCTAATTGACCGATTTGTCTGCTTTTGACAGGGTAGGTGACCCTTTTTGTCTGGATTTTGAAATAACACACCATGAAGCTGGTGTCGAGAAGATATAGGCGGGAATAGCTCAGTTGGCTAGAGCATCAGCCTTCCAAGCTGAGGGTCGCGGGTTCGAGCCCCGTTTCCCGCTCCAATTAGGGCTTGAGCGAGCCCTTAGCTGCCGAATTTCGGCGTGCCCACGTAGCTCAGTAGGTAGAGCGCTTCCTTGGTAAGGAAGAGGTTCACCGGTTCGATCCCGGTCGTGGGCTCCATGAGGCGTGAAGCCCCCAAGGGGCTTTGCCCCATGTACGAGGCAAACATACACGTCTCAAGGAACTTCTATAAATTCAATAGGTTGCAAAAATTACGAAACGTAAGTTAGACGCAGGGAGGGACAGGAGATGGCCAAGCAGAAGTTTGAACGTAAGAAGCCGCATATAAATATAGGTACGATTGGTCATATAGATCATGGTAAGACGACGTTAACGGCGGCGATCACGAAGCATTTGGCGTTAAAGGGTATGTCGACGTTTATTCCGTTTGAAGAAATAGACAAGGCGCCTGAGGAGAAGGAGCGAGGGATTACGATAGCAACGGCGCATGTTGAGTATGAGACTGAGTCTCGACATTATGCGCATGTAGATTGTCCTGGTCATGCGGATTATATAAAGAACATGATCACAGGCGCGGCACAAATGGATGGTGCGATATTGGTGGTAGGCGCCGACGATGGTCCGATGCCCCAGACTCGGGAGCATATATTATTGGCTCGCCAGGTAGGGGTGCCGTCGATAGTGATTTTTTTAAATAAGACTGACATGGTAGACGATGAGGAATTGATAGAGTTGGTGGAATTGGAGCTTCGGGAGCTTTTGACGAAGTATGAATTTCCCGGTGACGACACTCCTATTATTCGTGGCAGTGCGTTGAAGGCTTTGGAGAGTGATGATGCCGACAGTGATGATGCGAAGCCTATATTTGAGCTTATGGAT
>MAVP01000067.1:5990-12469 GCA_001751075.1 Desulfobacterales bacterium S7086C20
ACGGTTGTAACCGGTCGAGTTGATCGTGGTATAATCCATGTAGGCGACAACATAGAGATAGTGGGTATTCGTGCAACGCAAAAGACGGTGTGTACAGGTGTTGAGATGTTCCGCAAGATCCTAGATGATGGTCAAGCTGGCGATAACATTGGTGTATTATTGCGTGGCACGAAGCGTGAGGAGGTAGAGCGAGGTCAGGTGGTAGCGATACCTGGTTCTATAACGCCGCACACGAAATTTAAGGCGGAGGTGTACGTATTGGGCAAGGATGAAGGTGGTCGTCATACGCCTTTTTTTAATGGTTATCGTCCGCAGTTTTATTTTAGGACGACGGATGTAACAGGGGTAGTAACGCTTCCTGAGGGCACAGAGATGGTGATGCCTGGTGACAATGTAACGATTGCGGGAGAGCTAATTACCCCGATAGCGATGGAGACGGAACTCAGGTTTGCCATTCGCGAAGGTGGTCGAACAGTAGGCGCCGGCGTTGTGAGCGAAATAGTCGAGTAAGGATCGAAGTCATGAATCAGAAAATACGGATTAGGATGAAGGCTTTTGATCACAAGGTCTTGGATAAGTCGAGTCTTGACATTGTTGATACTGCAAAGCGCACTGGCGCCACGGTTGTTGGCCCCATACCACTTCCGACAACAATCAATAAGTACTGCGTATTACGTTCGCCCCATAAGGACAAGAAATCCCGGGAGCAATTTGAGATTAGAACACATAAACGCCTTGTGGATATCCTGGAACCAACTCAACAGACAGTAGATGCCCTCATGAAGCTTGATTTGTCTGCGGGAGTAGATGTTGAGATTAAGCTTGGCTAGGTGCAGGAGTTGGGCCTTGATACGGTTTGGTGCGATAGGGAATAGGGACGATGTATAGGAAGCTTTTGGGAAGAAAATTGGGCATGACAAACCTCTTTTCTCGAGATGGGGAACAAATTCCTGTGACTGTACTTGAGGTTGGGCCCTGTGTTGTAACACAGATAAAGACACAGGCTACAGATGGATATAATGCACTGCAGGTTGGTTTTTTAGAGAAGAAATTCTCTCGGGTTGGCAAGCCAATGCAGGGCCATTTCAAAAAAAGTGGCGAACGAGGATATAGGTTTTTGGGTGAAATTGCTGTGGACGATCCCACGGAACACTCATTGGGGGAGACTTTGACTGTAGATGCCGCCTTTCAGATTGGGGAGTGTGTTGACGTGAGTGGTATTTCCAAGGGAAGGGGCTTTACAGGTGTTATTAAGCGGTGGGGGTTCCACGGGGGAAAGGATAGCCATGGGTCTAAGTTTCACCGTGCGCCTGGCTCTATTGGGGCGTCGGCGACTCCTTCCAAGGTTATCAAGGGACGCAAGCTCCCAGGGCGTTATGGTAATCAGCGAGTTACTGTCAAGAATTTGGAGATTGTTGACGTTCGTCCAGAGGAAAATGTAATGATTGTAAGGGGTGCTGTGCCTGGAAGCAAGGCAGGGCTGGTTGAGGTAAGGAAACCCAAGGTTATGCCCAAGGAGCAATAAGGCAGGAACAAGAATTATGGCCATTGCTGACGTTTATAATAAAGATGGTGAAAAGGTTTCACAGCTAGATTTAGAAGACCAGGTTTTTAAAGTGCCGGTGAAACCGCATGTCCTGCATGAAGTGGTCACTATGCAGTTAGCTAATAGGCGTGCTGGGACGGTGACTACTAAAGGGCGTTCTGATGTCCGGGGCGGTGGGCAAAAGCCTTACCGCCAGAAGGGCACGGGTCGTGCTAGGGCTGGATCTCGAAGTTCTCCGCTGTGGCGTGGAGGCGGTAAGGCTTTTGGTCCGAGCCCACGTGATTACAGCTATAAGGTACCCAAAAAAGTGTGCAACATGGCCCTTAAAATGGCACTTAGTAGTAAGTTGCGGGATAATGCCCTGATGGTCGTAGATCGGCTTGAGTTGGAGGCTCCCAAAACGAAACATTTGGTGGCGGTCTTAAAAGCCCTTAAGGCTGAAGATGTTCTCGTAGTGATAGACCGCGAGATAGAAAACGTGGAACTTTCTTCTAGAAATATTCCTAGTGTTAAAGTGATTCGCTCCGAGGGGTTGAATGTTTATGATATTCTGCGGTTTAAGGATATCGTCTTGGTAGAGCCTTCGGTGTATCAGATACAGGAAAGATTACTCTCATGACACCATACCAAATTCTAAGAAGTCCTTTAGTTACTGAGAAAAGCAGTATTGAAAAAGAAAAAACCAATCAACTGACCTTTGAAGTAGATCGAAAAGCGAATAAGGTTGAAATCAGGCGGGCGGTAGAACAGCTCTTCAATGTCAAAGTGGTTGGCGTACGAACCATGCAGGTTAGGGGAAAAGTCAAACGTTTTGGGCGGACACTAGGGAAGCAACGTAACTGGAAGAAGGCGATTGTGGCTTTGGCTAAGGGTGAACACGTTGAATTTTTTGAAGGTGCATAATAGGTAGCAGATATGTCGATTAGAACAACGAAACCAACGTCTCCTGGGAGGCGATTTCAAGCATACGATACTTTTGAAAACATTACGGCCACAAAGCCGGAAAAGAGTTTGCTTAAACCGCTGCCGAAAACAGGTGGTCGGAATGCTCATGGTCGTATTACATGCCGTTATCGCGGAGGAGGACATAAGCAACGTTATCGCTTGATCGATTTTAAGCGTAACAAGACAGATGTTCCGGCAAGAGTAGCGAGCATAGAATATGATCCGAATCGATCGGCCCGCATAGCGCTTTTGCACTATGTAGACGGGGAGAAGCGCTATATTGTTGCGCCTAACAAGGTTAGAGTAGGTGATAGAGTCGTTGCGAGTGAAAAAGCTGACATTAAACCTGGAAATGTATTGCCTCTTCGAAACATCCCGACTGGTACCCAGATTCATAATATCGAACTTCGGCCCGGGAAAGGTAGCCAATTGGTTAGAAGTGCGGGCAGCTTCGCCAAACTGATGGCCAAAGAGGGGCGGTATGCACATGTGAAGCTCCCATCTGGCGAGGTTCGTATGATCTTGACGGAATGTAGGGCTGCAATTGGTCAAGTAGGAAACTCGGAACATGAAAGTATTTCTTTGGGAAAGGCTGGTCGCAGGCGTTGGCTAGGTCGGAGACCAAGGGTTCGAGGGGTTGCCATGAATCCGGTGGACCACCCTATGGGTGGTGGTGAAGGAAAGTCGTCGGGTGGACGACATCCATGCTCACCTTGGGGTGTGCCGTCGAAAGGCTTTAGAACTCGTAAAAAGAAGAAGGTAAGCGATCGCTATATCGTTAGGCGCAGGCGGAAATAAGCGCCATTTTTACGAGGCGCTTCAGTTATGTAAGTTTTTAGCTGGTGAAAGAGAAATAGGAAGTAACGAACTTAACGGGAGAAACTATGCCACGTTCACTCAAAAAAGGTCCTTACATTGAGCCGAAATTGTTAAAAAAGGTCCTTTCAGCACAGGAAAGCAGGAGTCGAAAGGTAATAAAGACATGGTCAAGGCGTTCCACCATTGTGCCGGAATTGGTTGCTTTGACCCTGGCGGTTCACAACGGGAAGAAGTTCATCCCTGTGTTTGTTTCGGAGGACATGGTGGGGCATAAGCTGGGTGAGTTTGCGCCAACAAGGACTTTTTATGGGCATGCAGGTGTAAAGAAGACACGTGTTAAAGCCAAGAAATAATAGACGGACTTTACGGACTTGAGACATGAAAGCTAAGGCAATAGCAAAGCACATACGAATTTCTCCAACGAAAGTTCGTAAGGTGGCAAAAGCAGTAAAAGGTAAACCGGTAGAGGATGCATTGAACCTGTTGGGTTTTATGCCGCAGCGTTCCGCAAAGATTTTGACGAAAGTTGTTCGTTCTGCAGTTGCCAACGCTGATCAAGAACCTGATGTTGATGTGGATAGTCTGTCTATTTCAAACATTTCCGTTAATGAGGGGCCTACGTTGAAACGTTTTAAGCCGCGAGCTATGGGGCGAGCAAGTAGGATTCTCAAACGGACTAGCCATATTACGGTTGTTTTAGCGGAAGAAGAGTAAACGGAGGGAAACTGCTTTGGGACAGAAAGTTAATCCGATTGGTTTTAGGTTGGGAGGCATTAGGTCGTGGGATTCTCGGTGGTTTGCGAGCAAGGACTATGCATCATTTATTGTAGCTGATTACAAGATCCGCGAGTTTCTCAAGAAAAAACTCTATCATGCCGGGATATCAAAAATCGAAATCGAGAGATGGGCCAAAAAAATTCGGCTGCGAATATATGCCGCTCGTCCTGGAATTGTTATTGGGAAAAAAGGCGCTGAGATCGAAGTGTTGAAAAAGGAGTTGGAAAAGAAGGTTTCTCAAGAGGTGGCTATCGATATTCAGGAAGTGCGAAAACCCGAGGTGGATGCCCAGCTTGTTGCTGAAAATGTTGGCTTGCAAATCGTTCGCCGGATAGCCTTTCGTCGTGCTATGAAGAGAAGTGTCTCCTCGGCTATGAGGTTTGGAGCTAAAGGTATAAAGATCTGCTGTTCAGGACGTCTGGGTGGCGCCGAGATGGCTCGGACTGAATGGTACAAGGAAGGAAGAATCCCCCTTCATACCTTAAGGGCTGATATCGATTATGGGTTTAGTGAAGCCCGAACTACTTATGGTGCTATTGGTGTGAAGGTTTGGATTTTTAATGGTGAGATTCTTGAAAAGGATACGGCAGTCGCCGCCTAAGAAAAACTACTATGTTAAGTCCGAAGAAAGTCAAATATCGAAAGCAGCAGAAAGGAAGAATGAGAGGTATTGCTTATAGGGGTTCGAAACTGAACTTTGGCGAATTTGGACTTCAGGCTGTTGAGTGTGGTCGTATGAGTTCTCAGCAGATAGAAGCCGCTCGTATTGCTATGACCCGCCATGTGAAGAGGGGCGGGAAAGTCTGGATTCGAGCTTTCCCTGACAAGCCGTTTACAAAGAAACCGGCTGAAACTAGAATGGGTAAAGGCAAAGGGGCTCCGGAAGGTTGGGTGGCAGTAATAAGGCCTGGTTTAATTCTATATGAAATGGCGGGGGTTGACTCAGATCTTGCAAAAGAAGCCCTCCGGTTAGCTGCACATAAGCTTCCTTTTAAGACACGCATTATAATGCGAGGTGGTGAGTATCTATGAAGGTAAGTGAGATTCGAGAGTTGAGTCCAGAGGAGCTCAGCGAAAAACTAGGTGAAATTACTGAAGAGCAGTTTAATCTTAGATTTCAGCATGCCACTGGCCAGCTTGAAAACACGATGAGGTTGGTGCAGGTCAAACGGGACATTGCTCGTATACAAACAATTCTCAGGGAAAATGAAGGATGACAAATTGCTAAGCGGTTTTATCCGAGGTTTGATAACAGATGAAAAGTAGAGGGTTACGGAAAAAGCGAACGGGCAGGGTTGTTAGTAATAAGACGGAGAAGACGGTTGTGGTGTCAATAGACAGGATCGTCAAGCATGAAGCCTATAAGAAGTATGTTAGGCTGCGCTCCAAGTGTGTAGCCCACGACGAGAGGAATCAATGCAACGTTGGAGACAAGGTGGTGGTTTTGGAAACAAGGCCGATGAGCAAGACCAAGCGATGGCGCGTTTGTGAGATCTTGGAGAAGGCTGTTTAAAGGGAACGGGTACCAATGATACAGGCAGAAAGCAAATTGCAAGTTGCGGATAATTCAGGTGCGAAAAAACTATATTGCATCAAGGTCTTAGGTGGTTCTAGACGTCGGTATGCAAGGATTGGTGACATCATTATAGTTGCAGTGAAGGAGGCAATTCCGCATGCCAAGATAAAAAAAGGTGACGTTATGCGGGCGGTCGTAGTGCGAACCAAAAAGGAATTACGTCGACCTGACGGGTCTTACATAAAATTTGATGACAACTCTGCAGTATTGATTGACCAGAACAAAGAACCGATTGGGACCCGAATCTTTGGTCCGATAGCCAGAGAACTTCGAGCAAAGAAGTTTATGAAAATCATTTCGCTGGCACCTGAGGTATTGTAGATTGGAGCTTCATATGAGGGAGAAAAGGTCTATGACAGGCAAGACATGCCGTATCAAGAAGGATGATAAGGTCAAGGTCATAGCCGGCAAAGAGAAGGGTAAAATCGGCAAGGTCTTGAAAGTAAATCATAAACATGAGCGAGTACTTGTTGAAAACGTCAATTTTGTGAAGTGCCACACGAAACCTGGAGCCCAATCCCGTCAGGGAGGTATTATAGAGAAAGAAGCTCCCGTCCATTGGTCCAATCTTATGCTGATGTGTGACAAATGTATAAATCCCATAAGAATCAAGATGCAGTACCTTGAGGATGGCAGAAGGGTTAGGGTGTGTAGAAAATGCGGAGAGGTCATCGATACGTAACGGGAAGTAAGTCGTCAAGTAAAAAATAACTTATACATCTTGCTTGCCCTTTTGCCTGTTTTCTGTGTTGCATTAAGGCTAACATAACTCGTTATGCGCACCTTATGCGCCTTAAAAAAACGAACAAAATTACG
>MAVP01000068.1 GCA_001751075.1 Desulfobacterales bacterium S7086C20
GAAAGTGGGCAAATCATGAACTGTTTGAGGCCTTTAGGCCGAGTTTTCATGATTGAGCGAACAAGTCCACACATGGGTCAAAAAGTCCATATCAAAGAGCGAGAAGAGGTTATGCAAAGCTCTCGTCACCTGAGACAGCCAAGATAGAATTTTACTACGTCGGCTTGCCCGGGATCGGCGGAGCCGTTATTTTCCAAATTGGTCAAAAAGGCTGTGGAAATAGCTCTGGCATCATCCGCCCTTTCGGCTTGAGCCAGTCGCTTAAAAAGGTAGTCGTAACTGGCGGACTGAACGTCCACATCACTTTCCCGAAAGCCTTGAACAACATCTTTCCAGAGGGCCTGATCACACAAATAGCAAAGGGCGAGACCGTGCTGGTTTTTCTGCTCGTATTTATTGTCATAACACAGGAGATCCGGAAATTTCTCCTTAACATAGCCCCTCACTTTAAAAGGACTTAAGGGCGCACAATAGTAGTAGGGCAGCAAGTACCCATCGGATTTGGTCCCGTAAAGGTTTTCGGGCTGATTTCCTTTTTCGACATACTCGCACAAAGGTGTTCCCTGATAGACCCTTCCCCCAACAGTATATTCATACTTTCTTGTCGGGCTTGCGGGATATGTAGCCATGCTTACCAGCGTATCATCCATCGTCTCCCGGGTCTCTCCAGGAAGCCCAAAGATTAGAGATATTGTGCAAGGCAGCCCTTTTCTATCACATATCTCAATGGCCTCTATGATATCTTTTTTACAGTAAGGTATATAGTTTTTTCGTAGGACTTCGTTGGAAAAACTCTCGCAGGAAAAGACTACGGAAAAACCGGCTTCGGCAAGAAGTTCAACAAAGTTTTCATCCAGTGGTTTAGGTATAAGTTGTGTTACGAATCGACAACAGTCACCAAGCCCTTCTTGAACAATGGCCTTTAGAAGATCGGAACAATAGCTCAAATTGGGGACATTAAACTCCGTATCAACAAAGAAAACCGTGCCGGCTTCTTCCATCCCGCGCACGATAACCTTGAGCTCATGAATGACATCATCGATCTTTCGGAAAACGAACTCCCTTCCCTCAATCAAGGGTTCTATGCAATAGCTACATCTGTGATGACAACCCCGTTTTACCTGTACAGGGATTCCGGTGGTCCGGCAGGCATAGTTGAATTTGTGATCCCTTTGTTCCAACCAAAAAGAAGATTCAAATCTGTACGGCCTGCGAGAGTTTACCTTGTAACCATTTTTATAAGGATAAACCATGTTGGGGATTTGAGAGATCTTCTCTTCTCCGGGGAAAGCTTCTATAAATCGCGAAAAGGGGATTTCTCCTTCCCCGACAATCCCGTAATCTAGTCCAAGGTATTCAAGTATTGCCTGGGGTGATGCAGTAAAGGCGCCGCCCCCTACCACAACAGGTATGTTGGGGCTCTGTCTCCTTATCTGAGATGCGATCTCTTTTATCTGGGGGAGAAAATAGAAGGTCCGATAGTCTTTCCCTCCCCAGTCTCCATATTGCTCACAAGACATGCAAGTATCAATGTTTCGTATCGAAAGACCAACAAAGTCCGGCCTGAGTCGAGCTATGGCATTGCTTACATTTTTTTTGTAATTAAGGTCCGGCAGGAAAGGTGATTCGATCTCTACGCTGTGGCCTTGATTTCTCAAGTGGTTGGCAATAATATCCAGCCCAAAAGGATAGACCGGATTTACCAAATAATACTTGTCGGCATAAAGTAGTAGTATGGTTTTTTTGCCAGTGGGCACAGAGAATTCCTGTAGGCCTACCAGCATGCGGCTTGGCCCCCCTTTTTTACTGCTCTACCCATCAACCTATGCCTTTGGTAAATACGGCGTAAAATCTTGTACATATTCAGTCAGTACCGCAAATCCGGCCTCCGACAAAGCCGAAACAGCCTTTCGTTCATCTGCGGCAGGCACTCTCAAGACCAGTTGGTATACTCCAGGGTGTCTTCTTTCAGGCCAAGTTACCAGGCTTCTGATGTTGATACCTTCGTCTTGCAATATCTTTGATACCTCTGCCACAGCGCCAATGCGGTCCTTGACAAGGACAGTGAAACGGAAACTATCCCTGTCAATACCTATGGCCTCAAGCAATACTTCCATGACATCGCTGGTCGTGATGATGCCGGTGAGTTTTTCCTTCTCTACGACTGGTAACGCACTAATCCTGTGTTGTTGCATAATGCTGGCTGCGCGCTCAATGGTCGTATCCGGCGAAATGGTAATAATCTTTTTTTGCATTATCACATCGACAGTAAGCTGTTTGAGTATGTAATTTAACTCGTGGACACTCAGGGTTGTGGCCGGAGAAGCCCAGCTTTGTTTAAGGTCTCTGTCAGAAACGATCCCTACGAATTGGCCCTTTTTGTCCACTACGAGAAGATGCCTAATTTGCCTTTCTGCTATGATATCCTTAGCTTTTACCAGAGAAGTATCAGGCAATACCGTAACTGGATTAGTGCGCATAACCCGACCGACGTGCATAGTGTCACCTCCCTCGTCAAGGGTTAGAGATTTGTTGCAGGTGTTTCTGTATAACTTGAATCAAGCTGAAATTTGAACCACTTTTCTTCTAAAAATACTTCCGTTCTTTAACGTCCAGCTCTTGACGGCCAGCTTCAGGCGGTTTTGTGCAAAGAGTTGAATACACTCACAATAGAGTTCCCATTCCAGATTCAGTCCCCTCGCCTTGACAGACTCAAGGGTGTCGTCAGATGTGATCCGAAAGCTTTTCTGCCCAATAATAGGCCCGGTATCCTCTCCATAATCAAGAAAATGGACAGTACATCCGCCTACCTTGCAACCGTAACGAAATGTATCCCCATAGCCGTCTACACCAGGAAATGCCGGAAGGAGGGCAGGATGGATATTCATGATCCGCGGCTTTTTGGGATTTGTATTTACTCGATCTATAAAATATGGGCTCAGTACTCGCATAAAGCCCGCCAAGACCAAAAGATCAAAGGGATATGAAGCCATTTCCTTAAGGAGCGCTGCCTCACAAATAGCTCGTGCACGAAAATACCTGGCTTGTCTCTCCTCGTCAAAGGACTCCGATATTAACTGCTGAGAAGCCAGTATTTGTTCCAGGTCAAAGTCCCCCGGAAGCGACTTGTCTATAGAGCCGTCTTGGGCCTGGGCGGTGATTTTCTTATAATCAGCAACAAACGTGGGGATACCGTTTTCTTGCGCCCTTTTTAACCCGTAAGCATCAGGCTTGTCTGCACCCGCGAAGACGACCTTTCCGTCTACTCGTTTTGAGTTGCAGGCATCGATAATGGCCTGTAGATTAGACCCGCTGCCTGAAAGCAATGCCCCAATGCGAATTGTGCCATCCATAATTCCTGCTTTATCAGGAAGGCCTCTTACCTGTCAATAATATTGGAAATCGAAAAATGGCACTTTCCAACTTTTTTACGAAACCGTCAAGTTTTGCACCCTATATTGCGTTTACTCAGACGTTAGTGGCAGACCGAGATAGGTTTTTTACGGTGAAACAAGATATACTTTCAAGCTCGCGGAGATTGGACGACATCATCCGTTTTTTGCAAGGATCAAAGCGTCTTTCGTTTTATACTCAGAGCATCCTTTTCCGCAAACGCTCCCATTTCATAAAGACGGATCTTACGGCTTCTTGGAAACTCCTTTTTCAAAAGCGTCTTCAACAGCTTGCGCAGCGCATCCGGTTCAATATGGAATCTGTCCTCACAGTACCCCCGTTCTATGACTAGAAGTTCTTCATCCCGGACCTTCACGATGACAACAGACCGGTTGCGTTTATAAGTAAGCAATTCCAGGTAATGCCCCTCAGGAAGCTTTTTGAGTCGGGTCAAAACCGTCGTGATGATCTTATCCTTATCAATCATGGCAATTAATGTTGTATCCAGTATAGATAGTTCTTTCCATTTTACTTCTATTCGTGCTCTTTGGGGACCGCACAGATTATGATAAGAGGTTCGTGTGACGACTTGTTTTTGTACTGGTGTCTTTCATCGGGAAGGACCAAGGCAAAATCACCCTTTCCTATGTTGTGCTCCTTACCACTGTCTGTGACCAGAGTGCCGTGCCCATCGATGATATAGTTCAGATGTTCAAATGCATGGGCATGAAAAGGTGTGTGACCACCTGGTTCAACTGTAAACACCCGAAAGGAGAAAACAGGTGAGCCGTCGTTTTTCGATATGGGAACCTGTTTCCATACGTCCTTTGCACCTTCCATGTCCATCTTTGTCTTTTCAATCCGATCTAACCCGGCAATTTTCATGTTAGAACCTCCGCGGCTGCGGGTTTAGCTATCTTGTCTTAATTAGTGCACTATCTTTTTTTGGTGTTCAGTGATCATCCTAAGAAGACAGCCGATAAGTCAACAAACTTCTCCACTCCAAAGATAATTGATAATTAAGATCCGCCCCCTGTTCTTTCCCCTTAATTTCCGAGACATCCAATTATCTTCCTACATCAAAACTCAAGCTGATAACGGCTTCCGGCCCCGCGCCCAAGTAACTGCAGAAAGTGTTGACTGGTAAGTGTCTTGAGGGCATATTGAGCGGTGCGGCGGGGTAGCTCCGTCTCTCTAACGATATCAGCTACTTTCAGGCGTTTTTCTGGGCTAGATCTAAAACAGTTCAAAACGGCCAGAGCCGATATTGAAAGCTCCTGTAGGCGGGCATATTTCTTACGGTAGAACTTAACATCGGCTAACGAAGATTCCATGGTCTTGATAAAAAACCAAGCTAAAGGTTCTAACTTATACTGTGTCGGTTCGGCTTGAAACTTGCCGCTAGAGCATTTATGAAGGACGGCGTAATAAAGGGGGCGGTTTTGCTCAACATGACGGTCAATCGCGATATAGGGGGTAATACCAGATAAATACTTATCATCTGACTGGAATAAGGCCAAAATAAAAAGGGCTCGCCCGAGCCGCCCGTTACCGTCCTGGAAAGGGTGGATCGCCAGAAATCGAAAAACAAACTCAGCGGCAACCAATAGGGTCCAAGGGTGCTCTCGGATGGTATTGTTATACCATTTTACCAGGTCCGCCATTGCAGTACTCGTGATAATTCCCGGAGGTGAGGGATCTAAGACCACCCGCTCTTCTCCAGTGTCGTGACTGATAGAAATCACTCGGTTCGGCGTTGTCTTATATCCTCCTGCATGACTCGCAGCCTTGGGATAGTAACGAAGTAAATCATGATGAAACCCTCGAATGACAGTTTCCGTTAAAGGGAAAAGTTCATTCGCTTGCAAGTAGACGGTTGTCAGCACCTGTCGGCAACCAACCACCTCCTCAACGCTTCGTTCTCTGTCTTTTGACAACTTGTCCAGAATAAAAGTCCTCTTCTCCTCAAACGCGGTTACTTTGCCGTCTTTATTCAAGGCCGTATCAATCCATTCTATTTCTTGGTCTGTTAAAACTGCATTTTCTATTCTGGTGGAGGCTCCGATATTGCTGATTAAGGCAAAACGATGAAGATATCTTGCCTCGTCAGGAGGTAAGGCCTCCAGCTCTTTATATGTTTCCACAAATAACCCCTGGAGCCTTTTCAGTTCTTTTTCTATTTTATTGCTGGGGGTAAAAGAGAGCATATAGCCTCCTGGGTAAGATAGGTTTTAAGGATAACATAGCATATTGCGCAATAATGCGCAACTATTATTTAGCTTAACCTGCGCATTGTTGCGCATTTTTAAATGGTCTGGGGATGATAGGCTGCCGGCTGGAATGGGAGGATGTCGTTGGTAAGTACTTTCTGCACCAACGTTATTACCGCTAGAAGAATTTATACAATTGTTCACCCTTCCTTTGCGAACATATCAGAATTGCAGGGCTATGCTGCTGAAAGTTCATTCACCACCGCTCCCATCAGCCTTTCGGCGGTGGATTGTGACTGCTTGAGTTTGGCTTCAAGTTCATCACACAGGCTCATGAGCTGATCCACCTTGGCGACAATGCGTTTCTGTTCGGCGAGAGGAGGCAGGGGCACAGCCTGCATGCGCACCATTCCGGTGTTTAGTTCAATCTGATTTGTCGTGCCCGCTGCACGCTCTTCGAATCCCTCCTGAACAACAGGACTTGCCACGTAATAATAGATTATGGCAAGAGCTGATCCTGTTTTGGCGTGCAACAAACAAAAATCCTGACTCAATCTCAAGCACCAAAGTGAGATGTCAAAGTCCAAAAACTAACCATATAATATCGTTAATAATTTGTGAGTTATCCATAGCATAGGACACCGGACAAGTAAACCCCAATATTGTATAAGAAATATGGCAAAGAGTCTTCTAAAACAGTAAAGGCCTGCGTATGCGGTTGTTACGAGCGACAACGAGGGATCAACTATTGGTGATGTCCAGGAAACGGGTGAAAAACAGCCATATTTCTTATGCAACGTTGGGGTAAAGCTCAAAGCTGGGGCATCAACTCATCTGTCGATTCTATGTTTGAGATACTGTCCTGAGCGCGCCGCCATAGGTTATACATCGCTTTGACATTGCAGCGGTCGGAGTCACTTTAGTCTTGACTTTAAGGCTGTTACAACTTATTCGTTTTCCCTATGAGATTCTCCAAACATGTATCCTATCTATTTAGAAATATTTTGTTTGCAACCACGCGTGCAACCCCATAAAGCTTCGGGAAAAAGGAGGGATGAGATGAGACAAGTCGTCATTGTAAGTGCTGCGAGAACGGCAATCGGGGCATTTCGGGGTAGACTGGCAGGAGTTTCTGCTACAACTTTGGGTGGTTATGCCATTACGGAAGCAATGAAGCGGGCCGGAATTTCCTCAGAGGATGTGGATGAAGTGATTATGGGTAACGTCCTGCCGTGTGGCCTGGGTCAAAATCCGGCCAGACAGGCGTTGTTAAAGGGTGGGCTTTCAAACGACGTGGAGGCTTTCACCATCAACAAGGTTTGCGGTTCCGGCTTAAAGTCTGTCATGTTGGCGGCACAGACCATAATGGCGGGTGACGCGGAAGTAATTGTTGCCGGCGGTATGGAAAATATGAATCTGACGCCCTATTTTCTCGACAAGGCTAGGACGGGATACCGAATGGGAGATGGAAAGATAGTCGATAGTATGGTCCATGACGGGCTTTGGTGCCATATCAATGACTTCCATATGGGAGTGAGCGCCGAACTGTGCGCCGAAAAATACGAAGTGACCCGCAAAGATCAGGACGAGTTCGCCTTGGCTTCCTATACAAAGGCCCTAGAGGCACAGGAAGTCGGTGATTTTGATGAAGAGATATTTCCTGTTGAAATACCGCAAAGAAAGGCCGAGCCGGTCTTGTTCGCCAAGGATGAGGTGATTCGACCCACAACCATTGAGGCCCTTGCCAAATTGCGTCCCGCCTTCAAGAAAGATGGAACCGTTACGCCCGGAAATGCCTCTAAGATCAGTGATGGTGCTGCTGCTGTCGTTGTGATGGATCGGAAAAAAGCGGATGAGATGGGCCTTGAACCACTGGCCCGAGTAGGTAAACAGTGCTCTGTGGCCATAGACCCGAAATATGTACTCATAGCCCCGATCTATGGAATCCCTAAGCTTCTGAAAAAAGCAGGGCTTGCTACTGAGGAAATCGACCTTTTTGAGATCAATGAGGCCTTTGCCGCCTCCAGTGTGGCAATAAGCAAGACATTGGAGCTGGATCCGGCCAAAGTGAATGTGCGAGGTGGCGCGGTTGCCCTTGGACATCCAATCGGAGCAAGTGGTGCAAGGGTGTTGGTAACACTTCTGCATTTGATGAAGGACAAGGGGGCAAAACGCGGCGTGGCCTCTCTGTGTTTAGGCGGCGGTGAGGCTGTCTGTTTGCTTCTTGAGAGGGATTAGGGAATTGTGAAATAGCTCACCATTAAGAGGAGGTCATAATGTCATATAAAACCATCAAGCTGGACATATCCGATGCAATTGCCACCCTCACCTTTAACCGGCCGGATGTGTTAAACGCACTGAATCCGGAAGTAATCGGCGAATTTCAGGTCGCCATTGCCGAGATCCAGGGAAACGAAACGGTCAAGGTCCTCATACTGACCGGTGAAGGACGCGCCTTTATCGCCGGGGCGGATATCAAGGTATTGGAGAACCTGGATCCCTTGGGGGCTAAGCAATTTGCTCAGGCCGGGCAGTGGACCCTTTTTGCCCTTGAGGCAATGGACATCCCTGTTATTGCCTGTGTGAATGGCTTTGCCCTTGGTGGAGGGTGTGAAATAGCCATGGCCTGTGATTTTGTCTATTCGGCGGAGAGTGCCAAGTTTGGGCAGCCGGAGATCAACCTGGGATTGATTCCAGGCTTTGGTGGAACGCAACGACTCTGTCGCCTTGTCGGCAAGGCCCGGGCCAAGGAGCTTTGTATGACAGGGCGCATGCTTTCCGCCCAGGAAGCCCATTTAATGGGACTGGTAACTCGGGTGTTCCCTGACGAAACGCTTTTGGAAGAAACCCTGAAGATAGCAAATACAATAGCGCAAAAGGGCGTTGTCTCGCTCAGGGCTGTCAAACACGTCATAGATAACGGCTTTGATATAGACCTTAGGAATGGTTGTGCGTTGGAAGCGGATGCCTTTTCGGTATGTTTCGCCAGTGCCGATCATAAAGAAGGGACTACCGCCTTCTTGGAAAAACGACCACCAAAATTCGAAGGGAAATTGGTATAAAAAAAAGTACTTTCAGCATGAGGCATTAGGATTTATCCGAGCCTTTTGTCTTGAAATACCGTGATAAGTAGTAGCCTGAAGGGGGCAACATGCATTTTGAACTTACTGAAGAGCAGAAAATGATTCAAGAGATGTGCCGGCGGTTTACAGAAAAGGAGATCAAGCCGGTGGCAGCCCGTTTGGATGAAGAAAAAGAACACCCGGCTGATTTATGCCGGAAAATGGGAGAGCTGGGACTTATGGGTATTGCAATCCCTGAAGAATATGGCGGGGCGGCAATGGACTATGTTTCTTACATACTTGCCATAATTGAGATCTCCAAGGGTTGTGCCTCTACGGGCGTTATCATGTCTGTAAACAATTCCCTGTATTGCTTTCCGGTCAATACCTTCGGAAGTCCGGAACAAAAAGAAAAATACCTTACACCGGTTGCAAGTGGTAAGGCCATAGGTTGTTATGCGCTAACCGAGGCCGGGGCGGGTTCGGATCCGGCGTCAATGAGCACGACGGCGGAACTCAACGGAGATAGCTGGGTCATAAACGGGGAGAAGAAATTCATCACCAATGGAAATGTGTCTGATTACTGTGTTGTCGCGGCAGTAACAAATAGGGAGAAAGGTTCAAAGGGGATCAGCTCTTTTATAGTTGATTCAAGAAATACCCCCGGCTTTTCTGTAGGCAGAGTAGAAGAGAAACTTGGAATAAAAGCATCAGGTACTGCAGAACTCGTCTTTATCGATGCCCGTATCCCCAAAGAAAACCTTTTGGGAGAAGAAGGTGCCGGCTTAAAACAGATGCTGACAACCCTTGATGCAGGGCGTCTCGGCATTGGCGCACAGGCTGTCGGCATAGGTCGTGCTGTCCTGGATGAGGCCGTGGAATACTCGAAAACGCGGGAACAATTCGGAAGGCCGATCTCCAAGTTCCAGGCAATCCAGTGGAAGCTTGCCGATATGGCCACAGAGCTCGATGCGGCAGAGCTACTCCTGTTAAGGGCTGCTTGGCTGCAAGATTCAGGCAAACCCTTTGAAAAGGAATCTGCTATGGCCAAGATGTTTGCCTCGGATGTGGCCATGAGAGCCGCCGTAGAAGGCGTGCAGGTGCTTGGGGGATATGGTTACTGCAAGGACTTTCCCATGGAGCGTCATATGCGAGATGCCAAGATCTGCCAGATCTACGAGGGAACAAATGAGATCATGCGCTTGGTTATTGCCAGAAATCTCTTCAAGCAGGCAAAAAACTAACAAATGGGACTTAAAAAGGGCCTAGTACAGGTCTATACCGGCGACGGAAAAGGGAAAACCACCGCAGCCCTTGGTCTTGCCTTAAGGGCTATTGGTAGAGGGCTCAAGGTGGTCATGATTCAATTCCTGAAAGGGGGCAATCGGACCGGGGAGCTTGTTGCGGCCCGCCGTCTCTGGCCGGAGCTTGAGATCAAACCCATGGGGAAGGAGGGGTTTATCGGTCCCGATGGCCCTTCAACACAAGATCAAGAATTGGCAGGAGCGGCGCTTGTTGAGGCCAAGATGCTTCTAGCAAACAGGGCCTGCGACGTTCTTATTCTGGATGAAATCAATGTGGCTGTCTCGCTCGGCTTACTATCTGAAGACGCCGTTTTGGACATCATTAAGGACAAACCCGAGAATGTCGAATTGATCCTAACGGGTAGAGGGGCTTGTAGTTCCATACTTGAAAGGGCCGATCTGGTGACAACTATGGTTTGTACAAGGCATTATTTTGACAAAGGTCAACCTGCCCGAATTGGCATAGAGCATTGAGGGGTGGTCTATGAGTAGGCTTTTTAACGATAATGAAGTCACTAAGATCGCATCCGGTGCGAGTCAATGGCAGGACCAGTATGACAAAAATATGGCAAGAGCCCCTGGAAAGAAGGGGTCCTATTCCACTGTTTCCGGCAAGGAGATAAGGCCTTTGTATACCCCATGCGAGACAAGGGGTTTTGACTACACGGACAAGCTCGGATTTCCGGGACAATATCCTTACACCCGCGGGGTACAGGCCTCCATGTACAGAGGCCGATCTTGGACCATGAGGATGTTCGCAGGTCTTGGCAGCGCCGAGGAGACGAATGAGCGTTTTCACTATCTTGTTGAACATGGACAAACAGGTCTGTCTACAGCCTTTGATATGCCTACTCTCATGGGGTATGACACCGACGACCCCAAAGCCCGTGGTGAATGTGGAAAGTGTGGTGTAGCAATTGACACACTGAAAGACATGGAGATTCTTTTTGAAGGACTATCTTTAGATGAACTCACCACATCTATGACCATCAATCCTCCCGCTTCGGTCCTTTGGGCCATGTACATAGCCATGGCCGAAAAGAGGGGAGTTAACAGGTCAAAACTGGGTGGGACCATTCAAAATGATATGTTAAAGGAATTTATCGCACAGAAGACCTTCATGTGCCCACCAGAGCCTTCCATGCGGCTGATTGTTGATACCATTGACTTTGGAACCCGAGAAATTCCAAGATGGAATACGATAAGCATTAGTGGATACCATATCCGTGAGGCGGGCTCTACGGCAGTACAGGAACTTGCCTTTACTCTTGCTGATGGCATAGCCTATATTGAGGCGGCCCTTGAACGCGGTCTTGATATAGATAACTTTGCGCCGCGCCTGTCCTTTTTTTTCAATTCTCACATCGATTTCTTTGAAGAAATCGCCAAGTTTCGTGCCGCCCGCAGGATGTGGGCCCACATCCTGAAAAACCGTTTTCATGCAAAATCGGAACGCTCCTTGTTGCTTAGATTCCATACCCAGACTGCCGGATGTAGCCTTACAGCTCAACAGCCCTTTAACAATATAGTTCGTACTGCGGTTGAGGCGTTAGCTGCCGTACTGGGAGGGACTCAATCACTTCATACGAATTCTTTTGACGAAGTCCTTGCTATTCCTACAGAAGAAGCTGCAGCCATCGCTCTTAGGACCCAACAAATACTCGCCGAAGAAACTGGAGTTGTAAATGCTATCGATCCGTTAGGCGGATCCTATTTTCTGGAGTCTCTTACCGAGGATATGGAAAGGGAGGCATTTGAATACATCAACAAAATAGATGAGATGGGGGGTATGTTAAAGGCCATTGACAGGAATTATCCTCAGCTGGAAATTGCCGATGCGGCCTACACTTTTCAACGTGAAGTCGATGAACGGAAAAGGACTATGGTAGGTGTCAACAAGTACGTTATTGACGAAGATATCCCCGTTGATATCTACCAAACGGACGATACACTGGAAGAACAACAACTGGCCCGAACCAATAAAGTAAAGAACGACAGAGACGCAAAGAGGGTTAAAGAATCTTTGGAAAAGCTTGGTGAGGCATGCAACAGTAATGAAAATGTTATGCCAAGACTCATCAATTGTGCTTCTATCTATGTTACTTTGCAGGAAATGTGTGATATCTTCCGGGCAGTTTTCGGTACTTATAGAGACCCGGGGACTTTTTAGTGTGATGAGAAAAATCAGAATATTGGTTGCAAAGCCCGGCCTTGACGGCCATGATCGAGGCGCTCGTATTATTGCCAGGGCATTTCGAGATGCGGGTTTTGAGATTATCTATACGGGGCTTCATCAAACGCCGGAGCAGATCGTGAGTGCTGCTATCCAGGAAGACGTTGACCTCATTGGGCTCAGCAGTCTTGCCGCAGCCCACTTGTCTTTGTTCCAAAGGGTGATCGACCTTTTGAAAGAGCAACAAGCAGACGATATTGTAGTAATAGGTGGCGGGATCATTCC
>MAVP01000069.1 GCA_001751075.1 Desulfobacterales bacterium S7086C20
GAAACCGGGCCCCGGATGCAAAAACTTGGAGCCAATCCGCTTGTCAAGCCCCATACCCTTTGCCACTTTGTGCACATCTGCCCCGACCTTATCACATATGTTGGCCATTTCATTGATGAAAGATATCTTCGTGGCCAGAAATGCATTAGAGGCATATTTTATCATCTCCGCTGTGGCCACATCGGTAATCACAAAAGGGGTCTCAACAAGATACAGAGGATTAAAGAGGTCTTTCAAAATGGCAATGGCATGATCACTTTCAGCACCAATAACGACACGATTAGGGCGCATAAAATCCTCTATTGCCGATCCTTCCCTCAAAAATTCAGGGTTGGAAGCAACATCAAAGCTACAAGGACTCGACAGATTTTCTTTGATAATGCCTTCTATCAGCCGGCCCGTACCCACAGGAACCGTACTCTTGGTAACCACAACCTTATATCCGTTCATGGTTTGGCCCAAAGATTCGGCTACCTCTTCAACATAACTGAGATCTGCACGACCTTCCTCGCCAGATGGGGTACCCACCGCTATAAATACCGCCAAAGCCCTTTCGATACCTTCTTTGATATCAGTAGTAAAAGAAAGACGGCCTGCGTTTACATTTTTCTGGATCAGTTCTGCAAGTCCCGGCTCATAAATGGGAACCTTGCCCTGATTCAGCATACTGATCTTTGATGCGTCATTATCCACACACGTGACCTGCAATCCGAATTCGGAAAAACAAGCACCAGTAACAAGCCCGACATATCCCACACCAACAATGCAAATATTCATCTAAAATCCTTTCTACGGTCTGCAGTGCCTTAATATACTATTTAGCCTTTTCTCCGTTTCCTGTCAACAAGTTCAAAGTCCGCTCGGTAGGAACTGAAAATAAGTAAGTCGTTGAGTTTCACGCCCAGATTTAGGTTAGATTTGGTTGGTCTGATTGAACAAAACCGCAGACTTGGCAAGCAAATCAGACGAGTGCCAGCCATGAAAAAGCAAAATGGCAAGGTTCCTTTTCGGTTTATGCAACTACGGGGTTTACATCGTCCTTGTTTCCAAATCACGTTTTGTGCTAAGGGTATGTACAAAAAATAGGGGGCATCACAATAATCGAAACAGTATGAAGATTGCCTTAGCCCAGATCAATCCCACAATTGGAGCTTTTAAAGACAATACAGCAAAGATGACGTCCTTGATAGACAAGGCAAAAGGGCTTTCCTGTGACCTTGTTGTATTTCCTGAGCTAGTTATCTCCGGATACCCGCCACTGGATCTTTTGGAGCGAAATGACTTTGTGAACGTCAATATCAAACACCTTTACGAACTTGTCGATTCAGTCAAGGGCATCGGTGTTATATGCGGCTTTGTCGACAAAAATCGAGACACAGGGGGGAAACCCCTTCACAATTCTGCAATCTTTTTTGAGGATGGCAGCATCCTTTATCAAGTTCAAAAGAGGTTGCTTCCCAATTACGATGTCTTTGATGAAAACAGGTACTTTAAGCCTGGGAAAGAATCTTCATGCTGTTTATACAAAGGATATAGGCTGGGACTAACCATCTGTGAGGATATATGGAACGATGCAGAACTCTACCCACGCCAGGTCTTTTCGCGACGGCTTTATCCTGTTGATCCTGTAGCCGACCTTGTTAAAGGCGGGGCAGATCTCATTATAAACATATCATCTTCACCATTTTGGATTGGCAAGACAAGGTCCAAACACGAAATGCTCGGCAATCTCGCAAAGAAATACCAAACTCCACTCCTGTACGTCAATCAAGTAGGAGGTAACGATAGCCTTCTCTTTGACGGTGCCAGCATGGCCTTTGATTCACAAGGTCAAATAGCTGCTCGTGGCCTAGATTTTGAGGAAGACTTTATACTCTTTGATACAGACACCCAAAAAGGTGACATTCATCAAGTAAGCAAAACTCAAGCTCAATCCGTACTCAAGGCCCTAATCATGGGGACAAGAGATTATGTCAAAAAGTGTGGATTTTCTAGCGTCTTAGTAGGACTAAGTGGTGGTATCGATTCGGCTCTTACAGTTTGTATGGCGGTTGAAGCCGTAGGCAAGGAAAACGTAACAGGGGTCTTCATGCCCTCCCAGTTTACCTCACATACCAGCCATAAAGACACCGAAAAGCTTTCAGGAAATCTAGGCATTAGACTAATTCAAATCCCTATCACGGACATCTTCGATCAATTTCTCCGCAGTCTTACTCCTGTTTTTAAGGACATCACTACAGAGATTACCGGACAGAATATCCAGGCGCGTATACGCGGGACAACTTTGATGGCACTTTCTAATAAGCTGGGAGGCCTCGTTCTGTCTACGGGAAACAAGTCTGAGCTTGCCGTTGGCTATTGCACACTGTACGGAGACATGGTTGGGGGCTTAGCAGTGATCTCGGATGTACCGAAAACCATGGTATACGAGCTTGCCAAGCATATAAATAAAAACGGTGAAATAATCCCGAGCAGTATTCTGAACAAGGCGCCATCGGCAGAACTCAAGCCCGATCAGGCAGACGAGGATGATCTTTGCTCTTATGAGATTTTAGATAAAATATCAAAGGCATATATCGAAGAAAACAGAGAACCTAGCAATATTATCGCAATGGGACTTGATCCTAAAGCTGTCTCAGAGACAATTTTTAGGATTGATCGAAGTGAGTACAAAAGATATCAGGCGCCCCCTGCACTGAAGGTTACCGCAAAGTCCTTTGGGCATGGCAGGCGCTATCCTATTGCCCGGCGGTACTTATCCAAGTAAAACCAACAAGCCGACGTCACAAAATTAATGGCTTGACCATTTGGAGGCTTTGTCCATATAATGCGCAACTGTCAATATTACCTTGTTATGATTGAAAATGTAGAACTAAAAAGGTGAAAAAATGCCTGTTTATGAGTTTTATTGCGACGATTGCAATACTATCTACAATTTCTTTTCAAGGTCTGTAAATACATCAAAACAACCAATGTGCCCCAAGTGTAAAAAGAAGAAACTTAAACGGCAGATGTCTGCCTTTGCGAGAATCAGTGGAGCAAAAGAAAAAGAGAATTCAGACGATCTTCCCATAGATGAGTCCACGATGGAAAAGGCCATGAATCTTTTGGCCAAGGAAGCCGATGGAATCAACGAAGATGATCCACGTCAAGCAGCCAAATTGATGCGCAAATTGACAGATGCCACTGGCGCCACCCTTGGACCAAGCATGGAAGAGGCCATAATGCGCATGGAGGCCGGCGAGGACCCAGAACAGATAGAAGCAGAAATGGGAGATCTCATTGAACAGGAAGAGCCTTTCATGTTCGAAGGAAAAAGACGTGCCGGAACCAGGAAACCAAAACCCCGTCGAGATGAAACACTATACGAGCTTTGATCTTTATGCCCAGCAACTCACAACAAACAGAGAGCAACCTTATGAGCACAGAACAGGTCATCTTGCAAGCCCCGGATATTGATCGAATCCTGACACGTATAACCCATGAACTCCTGGAAAAACACAGGGGGACGGAGAATCTGCTACTTATAGGTATCTGGACCGGCGGGGTCTTTTTAGCAGATCGTATAGCGGCAAGGATCCTTTCGATTGACGGCACAAAGATTCCCCGCGGTGACCTTGACATTACTCTTTACAGGGATGATTGGACTCGCATCGGCCACCAACCAATTGTGCGGAAGACAGAGATTCCTTTTTCTTTGGACGGAAAACAGGTGGTCCTGGTAGATGACGTCCTTTTCACCGGCCGTACGGTACGGGCAGCCATGGATGCCCTTATCGACTTCGGCCGTCCCGACCGAATCGAACTAGCAGTACTTGTAGACCGTGGCCATCGCGAACTGCCAATTCAGGCAAACTATGTTGGAAAACACATTGAAACGATACATAACACGATGGTAAACGTATATCTGAAAGAAAGGGCCGGCAGGGACGAAGCCTGCGTTACCATGTAATGCGGACGTGGCTTGTTTTTTTCCTTTTTTTCTATTGACAAATCCCTTTTTTCTATATATAGGTCATCGACTGAAGATCGGTTTTTTTAGGAAGGCTTATACGAAATAAGTTTCAAAACATTATCAAAAGGAGGATGTGAGTATGGAGACAGTTGAATTTGGCGGAAAGACATTTAGTGTGGACGAGGATGGTTTTATTGATTCATTTGATAATTGGTGCCCTGAGTGGGTTCAGTATGTTAAAAGCGTTGAAGGAATCGATGAGCTTAATGATGAACATAGTAAGCTTGTAGACGTATTGCGCGACTATTATGAAAAAAATGGTATTGCGCCCATGGTACGAGTTCTTTCGAAGGTTACGGGTTTTAAGCTGAAGCATATTTACGAGTTGTTCCCGTCTGGACCCGGCAAAGGCGCATGCAAGATGGCGGGGCTTCCCAAGCCAACCGGATGTGTCTAGAAAGCTTGTAACTTAGTGCTTCGATTCGCAAATACGATGATGTATATTTTATCGGATCAGTTCAAAGCAATTGCTCACTCAGCACTAAGTCCTGAGTAAATAGGTTCGTAATCGGACTTATGGGCCGAAGGCTTTAGCAAAGCAATTGCGCTTCTATAAATATAAAAAGAGAGGCTTTGCGGAAAAAGTAAAGCCTCTTTTTTTGCGCAACGGCAATCAGATCGTCGTGTGTATTCTTTCTTTGTGCTCAAGAAACCACAAAGAAAGAATACACAACAAATTCACTTGACATCTCAGTTGGTAGGATGCTAAAAGAGAGCCACATTTTAGTTAGAAATTTCAGGTAACACAAAGCTTTGGTTTGGGATTGGGAAAATTGCGAAGTTTAATTTATGCCATCAAGGTCAGCAGACCATGGTGGCTTTTTTTTTCGCCAAGTCCACATCCCTTGCTAAGGGCTCGTCACTCAATAACAGATGGAAAGGAGGGATATGGAAATGGCCGAAGGTACAGTAAAGTGGTTTAATGAGAAGAAGGGCTATGGCTTCATCAGCATGGATGAAGGTCAAGACGTCTTTGTTCATTATAGCTCTATTCTGGGCACAACAGGTTTTAAGACTTTGTACGAAGGTCAGCGTGTTCGCTTCGATGTGGAGCAAGGAGACAAGGGGCCGCAGGCAGTACAGGTCGAAACCACTTAGGCAAAACTTTCTAAAGTCCAAATTCTCACAAGAATTCTGCCATCAAAAGATGGTGGAATTCTTGTTTTTTTGTTTTTCTTTTAATACCTTACTCAACCTTCTCTTATAAAGTTCCCGTTTGAGCTTACTAAGGTGATCAATAAAAAGGGTTCCGTTGAGGTGATCAATCTCATGCTGAAGCACAATAGCAGCAAGCCCTTCTTTTTTGAGCGTTATCGGATTGCCCTCCCTGTCTAAACCTTGCACTGTAATACGCTCTGCACGTTTGACCTCGGCGGAGTAATCGACCACACTGAGGCAACCTTCTTCTCCGACCACCAAGCCGTCGCTTTCAACAATTTCCGGATTAATCACAACGAAAAGTTCCTTCGGTTTGTCCTTAGGCGAGATGTCAAAGATAAAAATCCGGTACGGCTCTCCCACCTGGTTACTTGCCAACCCAATCCCAGGGGCATAATACATGGTGTCGGCCATGTCATCGATGAGCTTTTGAACTTTCCCGTCAATATTTGAAATGGGTTCGGCCGGTTCACGTAAGACCGGATCCGGATAGATAAGTATTTCTTTTAGGGCCATATTGCGACCTCTTCCATCTTGGCAAAAACTCCTAAACCCTAAACTTTTACAGAAAATTCACCCGCCGTAACATCGTGAATCATCCTATCTTCAGAACCAAAATGCTTACACAGTGTATCAAAGATCTCGGCTCCGTGCTTGATGAAATAGCAATTTTCAAAAACCTTGGGGGTTACCATCTGCTCAGAAACTAAGTGATCGAGCCACTCTCGAAGGGGTCTGTAAAATTCTCCCACAAATATCTGGGGCTTATAATGTCCGATACCAAGCTTCTTTTTCACAAAAGTTATAGCATTTTCAAGGTTAGTACCCACTCCCCCTTTAAAGTATATGTCGGCCTCGGTGGCTGTCGACAAAATCTCCTGCCTTGCCAGCAAGTCATTCCGAGACAGATATGCTGCAAAATCGACACGCGGCTCAATATCAACCCCGGGTATCTTCCAGTATACGGCTCCAGAAAGGATACCCATGGAAGCTGTGGCCTCGGATACAAAGGACATGATACTTCCGCTGTTCCCTCCCGTAAGGATGCCGCAGATTCCACCATGAAAATCCTTAAAAGACTTGATACTATCAATGATTTCGTCTTGTGTCTCAACATCCACAACACGTGCTGTGCCATAGATCGCAGCCAGTTTTCTTGAACTAAAGGCTTCATTGAAAGAGGGGATCAGTGAAGAACGCATAAAGAATTGCCTATGTAGGACCAAATCCCCTTGTAACGGACTTTTCCAGCAAATGTCGACTCCCATGTCTTGGAGAGTATTCATAAAAACCAGGTCGTCAGATCTAAAAAAATAACGTTCCACCGGAGCCTTCCGGAAAATCAGGTTCTTGATAAGTCCCAAATCTGCAGCCACGATAAGGTAAGAAGCCATAAGCCGACCGGGGAAGTTCTCAAGCACAAGAGACATGCCCGGCCGCAATTCTTGTAAAAGCAAATCAGGCTTTCCGTTTAACTTGATAAACCTTTCCTCATCGGTATCGTTTATCACAGTAACGATGTTTTCATCCACCAATCGATTCCGGTAAAGTTCACCCAGTCGAGAGGATTTGAGATCTATGTAAAACTTCTTCTTTCTGCCGTGTTGTACTACAGCCGGCTTGTAAACTTCAAAATGAATGGTCTCTTTGACGAGATCTTCGTTTCCACCCATCAGTTCAAGATAGATAATCCCGTTAGTGTGTCTGCTGCCAACTCTTGCATCAGTATGTTCAGTATCAAGGATATAGATCTCGTTTTGCTGCGTAAAAAGGCTTGTATGAGATATTACCCCACCCCCGGCAGGAATAACAACCTGATCTACCTTCTGTTCCGGTTGGGCAAAATAGAGATCCTCGCGAGGAATCTCCTTAGTCACGGCGGCCCTCAAATACTCGGGCGTAAGAACCTTGAAATCAGGGAAATGTACAAAGGGCATTACCGGCACAGCCAGGACACCCTCATCCAGTACTTTAGTTCCCTTCGGGACAATGATCGTACGATTTGAAATAAGGTTGAGCAGCTCTTCTGCGGAGTACTTCAGCTCTGGGTTTTTTAGATAGATCTTACCAACCTCAAGCCCCGGAGTCATCAATTCGTCAATGGTACAGCCTACAGAATACTCTGGAATATAAAACCAGAATCTAGCTTCGTATGATATGCTCTTTCCCGCCAGCCTAAAGTCGCTCAACTTTTCTTGATTGATACCCAGCCTAGCCTTTGTGCTATGCAAGTCTGTTGTAAGGCAGTCCTGGTTGCACAAAAAATACTCCATCTGCTCATCACTGACCTCCACTGAAACCAAGGCTACAACTTCAGTACTATCTGCACTGATGATCCTTTTAATCTTACAATCATGACTTTCGTTTAAAGACACAAATAGACCTCCAGGAGGACAAGACACTAAGGGTTCGTCACGAAATAAGTGTCTCAAGATTGCGAAGGATTTTGGGTTGTATTCAAGGCGCTCGGGCGGGAGCATACCGAGGTATGTGACCAACCGAGCAACGCAGAAAACGGCCCAAAAGACCAGCAAGATGTGACAGTTATTGAGTGACGAGCCCTAACTTGCCGCAACTAATTTAAGTTGATTCGGCAACAAGAACCACCGAAGGCAACCCGCACCTGCACACAATTCGCTCACATCGATACGACAACATCCACCCATTTCAAATTGCACAGCCACCTTAGAACCTTGTGTTAGCAATAAAGAGGCCACTTCAGCCACAGAGGGCAGATGCCCGGCAACAAGCACGCAGCGCGCCCCTGAGAGTTCGGATAAGGCCTGAAGGGTCTCCTCGGGTGGCGTCATGGCCTTGACCCTTTTTGTCTCAACAATCTTTTCTGTAGGAAAACCGGTTTCCTGGGCCATAATAGCGGCCGTTTGTTTGGATCGCTTTTTGGGACTAGACAGGATGGCATCAAAACTAATCCCCATTTTCTTAAGTGCCTCCCCACTGGCATGAATCCTCGCCTCACCATCATGGCTTAGGCCCTCTTCCGGATCCTGATCTTTGGGCATAGCAAGGCCATGTTGCATCAAATAGATTTCCATCACTACCCCTCCTATAATTTGTTTTCCATTTGACAATCCAACTAATATCATTCTATTTAACTATTTGTAAAGTGTATGTTTATGCAAGTTCTCAACAACCAGGATGGACTCGTAAAAAGTCATTTTGCCAATGACATTGCGCGATTCTTGAAAGAGATTCGCAAAATCACATGGCGTTAAAAATGTCAAACTGTTTGAGGGCCTTAACCCGAGTTGAGCGCAAAGGTTGCACCTGTCGGCTTGACACGAAGTGCATGTTTTCAAGCCGCAAGGCGCAACCCTGCGCCAAAACACCACACTACGTGTTGACATTTAGCCAGGTGTTTTCTGAATCCCAGAATCGTGCACGGCAAGAGCAAAATCAGGCTTTTTACGAAACCGACAACTAGGAAGTATGGAGGCAAACGAATAATGGATGTTCCAATCGTGTATTGTGACAATCTGGAGATTTCTTTCGGGGTCGGCCCGGACATTGTGGATATCACTGATAAATTGGCATCAATCGTGCAACAATCTGGGATAGAAAGGGGCAGCTTACATGCCTCCGTAATAGGTTCAACAGGATCTATCACAACAATTGAGTATGAACCTGGCGTGGTTGAAGATCTAAAAAGGGCCATTGAACGACTTGCGCCGCAGACAATGGACTATGAACATGAGAAGGCATGGCATGATGGCAACGGGCATAGTCACGTCCAAGCCGCCTTGTTGGGTCCTTCAATGGTAGTACCAGTACGAAAGGCTAAGCTAGCTCTTGGAACTTGGCAACAAGTTGTGGTCATCAATCACGATAATCGGTCGCGTCGAAGGCATGTTGCGGTAACAGTAATCGGCACATAAGGCAAAGGTTTTGTTTTCGGAATTTCGTATGCGTTCTTCAAAACATAAGCTACGTTCCGCTAATGCCTCAGCAGACCGCACAAAACAGGTTTTACAGAAGGTCACAAACAGAGCCGGACAAGACCATCCTCTCAATGACCTCCTGCCTATCTTGGAGAAGGAAAATTCCTTATCAGCATGGCTGAACGTAGGCCAGGACGAAGAGGCCGACCTATTCATCATCCTGGCGAATCAACTTTCTGATATTGAAAGAAAGGCCTTGGCTGAATTCAGTGATTTCGTTCTCTCTAGTAGTGATGATCTGGCAAAAAAGATTGCAGATGTTGAAAAAGAAAATAGATACCTAAAATCTTTGACCCTTACTGATGCGCTTACAGGGCTTTACAATTATCGCTTTTTCGCCAAACAGCTTGACGTCGAGATCGCCCGAACCATACGAACAGGTCAGCCATGTTCGCTAATGATGATAGACTTAGATGACTTTAAACTTGTCAATGACACCCTTGGCCATGACGAAGGAAACAAATTTTTAGTGTTGGTATCCCAGACAATAGAAGAAAGACTCAGACCAACAGATATCATGTGCCGATATGGGGGTGACGAATTCGCAATCATCATGCCGGCCACGACCCTTTTTGAGGCCATGCGTATTGCTCAAAGGCTTGGTGAGTCAGTTTCCAATATACCTCCCAGACTGGATAAACCGTTTTCTGTCAGCATGGGCTTAGCCCAATACGATCCCGATACCTCAGCAGGACAAGGAATGAGTTCATTTATAAATATGGCCGACAGGGCTCTTTACAAGGCCAAAGAAGGTGGCAAGAACAAAATCTGCTATGAAGGCAAATTACCCGCTATCGAAAAGATAACATCCGTTACTATAGACGAAAAGGCAGCCTTACTCAACAAAGATGATCATGAATAGCCAATTGGAATCAAGGAAAACAAGTATTACTTCCATCGCTAGTGGCAAGGGTGGTGTCGGCAAGACATTTATTACCGCCAATTTGGCGGCCTGCCTTGTAAAAGGCGGAAAAAGGGTCCTCGTAGTCGATTGTGATCTCGGCCTTGCCAATATGGACATACTTCTCGGAATCACACCCACATTAACATTACAAGACATAGTTTTTGGGAATCAAGACGTCAGGGATGTTATCATTGCCAGCAAGGCAGGTTTTGATCTGGTGCCCGCCAGTTCCGGTGTAAAAGAAATGGGGCAACTATTATATGAGAAGATTCAACTGATAAAGACCACATTAAGCACTATTATCCCTGATTATGACGAAGTACTTTTGGATACAGGAGCCGGAATTTCTGAGGTAGTGCTCCAGTTTAGCATATTTGCCCCCAAGAATGTCATCGTGTTAAACAGAGAGCCTACCAGCCTAACAGATGCCTATGCAGTTATCAAAGTCATGCACCAACGGTTTGGTACTGATTCCTTTGGAATCATTGTCAATTCAGTAAAAGATGAAAAAGAAGCAGATCGGCTCTTCAGCCACATAGATACTGTCTCTAAAGAATTCCTGGGCCTTCCGCTGTATTATCTCGGCCATGTTGTTAACAATGAGGCGGTTCCGCGATCTATCATGAAGCAAAAAGTGCTCGCGCAGGATGAGCCTAACTCCATCGTCGGAAAAAACTGTTACAACATTGCCAAGGCTATCACTACGTGGAAGTAAAAAAATATGTTTCAGAATGCGGAGGGGATTTAATGTTAAGGCAAACAGATCTTGAAAATGGGAAAGAAAAAATCGCGGTAGTAGGGCTGGGCTATGTCGGTCTTCCTCTGGCAACTTTGATGGCCCGAAAATACAATGTTTTGGGTTTTGATATCAACTCTACCAGAATCTCGGAATTAAAGAAAAACATAGACAGAACAAGGGAAGTAGACGCCGAAATCCTTAAAGTCTCTAATATTAGATTTACAAATATCGCCAAGGAGGTCTCGAATTGCAGATTAATCATCGTAACAGTCCCAACCCCCATTGATAGGCATAGAACCCCTGACCTTAGGCCTGTTGAAGGGGCTAGCGAATTAATTGGGCAGCATCTAGGTAAAGGAGCTGTAGTTGTCTATGAATCTACCGTATATCCAGGTGTCACGGAGGATATCTGCGTACCAATCCTGGAAAAAGAAAGCCGGCTTTCCTGGAAGAAAGACTTTAATGTTGGCTATTCACCCGAAAGGATTAATCCTGGAGATAAGAAGCATACAATCGACAAGATAAAAAAGGTGGTATCCGGCGATACGCCGGAAGTTGCCGATTTTCTAGCTCAGGTGTACAGCTCTGTTATTACGGCCGGAATTCATATTACTTCAAATATTAAGACTGCTGAGGCAGCAAAGGTTATTGAAAATACACAGCGGGACCTAAACATTGCCCTTATGAATGAATTGTCTGTCATCTTCAACAAGATTAAGATTGACACCCGTGAAGTTTTAGAAGCTGCTGGGACCAAATGGAACTTCTTGAGATTTGAACCTGGTCTTGTTGGCGGACACTGTATCGGAGTCGATCCTTATTATCTGACTTCCAAAGCCGAAAGCCTTGGCTACCACCCGCAGATTATCTTGGCCGGCCGCAGAATCAATGACAATATGGGAAAATATGTGGCAACAAATACTTTAAAGATGTTGATAAAACAGGGCAAGACAGTCAAGGGAAGCAAGGTTTTGATATTGGGGTTTACATTTAAAGAAGATATAAGTGACATACGCAACACCAAGGTAATAGACATTTACAACGAATTAATAGAATATGATGTTGCCGCCTACATACATGATCCCTATGCTTACGAAGATGAAGTAAGGGACATGTTTAACTTGGAACTAATCCAAAACATGAAAGACTACCGACCCTATGACGCAATAATCCTCGCCGTAAAACATCGCTATTATGTTAAAGAACTTGGATTTGAAGAGATCAGGGGCTTAGCTAATGGCGACACTCCCATCTTGATAGATGTAAAGGGGTTTTATTCTAGGAAAGAAGCCGATAAAATGGCCTTTCCCTACTGGCGGCTATGACAAAAGCTGCCATCAGCACCTAACTAGTGTCCATCCATAAATGGCCCTTTTCCGCAATCTCGGCGTCAATCTGTGGGATCGCTTGTGCGACGTACCACTTATACGCCTCCGCGCAATCCCTTGATTTTCTTGACCTTGCGAAAAATTGCTCATTTCTGAACTGGAAACTTACGCCAGT
>MAVP01000070.1 GCA_001751075.1 Desulfobacterales bacterium S7086C20
CTGCCGGCCGCGGCTCCCATAGCGATAGATGGTCACCCCCTTGCACCCTTTTTCATAGGCCAACCTGTATACCCTTTCTACATCTTTTGGGGTAGCCTCCTTAGATAAGTTGACTGTCTTAGACACAGCGTTGTCTGTGTACTTCTGGAATGCCGCCTGGATTTCAATATGCCATTTCGGAGCTATGTCATGCGCAGTTATGAAAAGGCGTTTTGTCTTGTCAGGAATTGTCTTTATGTTCTGAAGAGAACCTGTCTGAGCGATCTGTTCTGCCAATTGTTGTGTGTAGAAACCGAGTTGCTTTGCCATTGGTTCAAACAATGGGTGCATTTCAAACAATGTTTCCCCGTCAAGCACAGTACGTCTGTATGCCACTGCAAAGAGGGGTTCTACACCACTTGAACACCCGGCAATGATGCTAATGGTCCCCGTCGGGGCAATGGTGGTTGTGGTGGCATTTCGCATATAGGGTGTCTTGGTACTGTCAAATATACTCCCCTTATAGGCAGGAAAATTTCCCCGTTCCTTGGCCAATTCAGCTGAAACCTTTTTTGCCTCGTGTGATATTAGGGCCATGACTTGTTCAGCTCGCCGAACAGCCGCTTTAGAATCATACGCAACGCCAAGCTTAATAAGCATGTCGGCAAATCCCATAACACCCAGACCGATCTTGCGGGTTTTCTTGCTCATTGTTTCAATCTTGCGCAAAGGATACCGGTTTATCTCTATGACGTTGTCAAGGAAGTGAACAGCACTCCGTACAGCTCGCTTCAGTTTGGCTTTGTCAAATTTACCACCATTTACCATTTTGGCCAGGTTGATGGAGCCAAGATTACACGATTCATAAGCGAGGAGCGGTTGTTCGCCACAGGGGTTTGTGGCTTCTATTTGGCCAAGATCTGGTGTGGGATTGGCTTGATTGATCTTATCCAAGAAGATAATTCCTGGCTCTCCGCTCTGCCAGGCGCCTTGTACAATCTGGTCAAAGATGGCTTTTGCCGAGGCCTGTCTTACCCTTTTGCGATTTCTTGGGTTGATCAAGTCATAGTTCTTGTTGGCTGCCAGGGCTTTCATAAATTGGGATGTCAGGGCAACGGATATGTTGAAGTTGTTAAGCTTAATCAGGTTGGTTTTGCTCTTGATAAAGGCCTCTATGTCCGGATGGTCTACCCTGAGAATACCCATGTTTGCTCCTCGACGCGTACCTCCCTGTTTGACCGTTTCAGTAGCTATGTCAAAGACCGTCATAAAGGAGATAGGACCGCTGGATATACCCCGTGTGGATAGCACCATATCGTTTTCCGGCCGCACTCGAGAGAAAGAAAAACCGGTGCCGCCCCCGCTCTTATGAATAATGGCAGAATACCTGAGTGTTTCAAATATGCTGTCTATGGAATCTCTAATTGGAAGAACAAAGCAAGCGGCTAGTTGTCCGAGTCTACGCCCGGCATTCATCAAGGTGGGGGAATTTGGCATGAACTCCAGACTCGATATTAGCTGATAGAATTCTTTTTCAGTCTTCTTGATGTTAGCTTTGGGGTTTAGATTGGTATCTGCTGCTGCCACAGCTCTAGCAACACGACGAAATAAGTCCTCCGGCTTTTCAGCCGGGTTTCCGTTCCGATCTTTCTTCAGATACCGCCGCTTTAAAACCAGCAAAGCGTTTTGGGAAAGGGATGGTGTCATATTCTGGTCCTTGCGTTACCCTTCAAGAAATCGATAAATGCCCTACATAAGGGAGAGCGAGTTCGGTGTTTGTGTACAATCAAATAAAAGGCCCTCTTGAAACGAATTTCATTCAGCCTCACCCTTTTTAGGCTACCGACATCCAATTCGTCGGCGACAGCACATCCAGACAAAACAGAAATACCGACCCCTGCCTTGATACCCTGGCGAACAGCCTCGGTGCTGCCCATTTCAGCTACTACATTTAAGTCATCCAGCCTCAGGCCTGCTCTGTCGAGTACCTGTTCAATAGACCTGCGGGTCCCGGAACCAGGTTCACGCATGATAAAAGGTTCTGTGGTAAGTTCTTCTGTAGTAGCAGTACCCCTGGCCGCCCACTTGTGTCCGCTGGGGGCAATGAGAAACATCTCGTCGGTCATGATCTCCTCTTGAACCAGCTGGGCCTCTTTGGCCTTTGCCCCTACGACACCAAGCTCTATGCGCCCTTCAATCGTGGCCTGTATAATTTCCGCAGTATCCCCCTCTATGAGGGTTACAGTTATATCTTGATAGGCCTCCTTGAATCTGCCCAACAAGGGGGGCAAGACATAGCCTCCCGGTATGGTGCTTCCCCCAATGGTAAGATGGCCTTTCATCTTACCATGAAACTCGGCCAAGGCCTTTTCAATGTCGTCTTCCAAAGCCAGAATCTTTGTGGCATATTCGTACAGAAGCTGACCTGCCTTGGTTGGGGCTACCTCCCGGCCCAGACGATCTATAAGCTTGCATTCAAAGTGATCTTCCAAATCCTTAACGTGGCTGCTAACCGTAGGTTGAGAGAGGTAGACCGCGCCGCCGGCTTTCGAAAAGCTTTTCAGCTCCACCACCTTACAAAATATCTTAAGTCTCCATAGATCCATTTTTATTGAATTTTTCTTTCAGCTTTTTGTAGACTGCATCTGGTACCAGCTTACGAGTATCGCCTCCGAATTGGCTGGCTTCTTTTATAATGGAAGAACTAATAAAAATCCAACGCATACCTGTCATGAGAAAGACTGTTTGAATACTCTTGTTGAGTTTTCTGTTCATAAGAGCCATCTGGAATTCATACTCGAAATCCGATACGGCACGAAGGCCCCGCAATATTGTCTCGGCCCCCTGGGCAGCCACATAATCGACGAGGAGGCAATCAAAGCTATCTATTTTAACATTCGGCATATCCTTGAAAGTTTCTGATAACATGTAGAGACGTTCTTCAACGGGAAAAAGCGGGTTCTTGCTCCCGTTAGTGGTCACAGCAACAACCAACTTGTCAAAGATCTTAAGTCCTCGCTGAATAATATCATAATGTCCGTTTGTTACCGGATCGAATGTCCCTGGATATACTGCAATCTTCTTTTTATGCATAATAAGTCCTTTATATTGTTTTATAACACAGATTCATAAAAGGAGACAAGGCTCTTGCCGTATTGCCTCTCGCTGCTCTGCTCAAAATGTGCTGTCTTCCGTGAAAGTGTTTCGTGCCGACTATGTTCAACAATAATATATCCCCCGTTTGCAATGCATTTGCAATCGCCCAAAAAGCGAAGTGTTTGCTCAACATATCCTCTATTATACGGAGGATCCATAAACACCAAATCAAACGTGTGACCCGTTGCTATCAGAAAATTGAGTCCACGTAGAACGTCTCTTTTTAAGATTGTGCATTGTTCCTGCAAACCGCAGGTCAAGATGTTGCGATTAAGAAGCTCGACGGCTTTACGACTGCTGTCAACAAACACACATGATGCAGCGCCACGGCTGAGTGCTTCCATGCCAAGGCTGCCTGTACCTGCAAACAGGTCAAGCACGACTGCTCCTTCCACATAGCCTGCAAGGATGTTGAAGATAGACTCTTTTAGGTGATCTGCAGTAGGGCGGATTGCAAGGCCTTTTAAGGGATGAAGTTTCCTGCCCTTTGAAACACCAGCTATAATTCTCACAAGGCCTCTGTCTTTTTGCGGTTTATAAGTTATTATAATTTTATGCCATGAGCCTTGATTTTCTTGTGCAGGTGACTTCTTTCAAGGCCGATGGTATCTGCCGTTTGAGAAATATTGTGGTTGTTTTCAGAGAGTTTCTGTGCGATGTAGCTCTTCTCAAACTTCCTTTTTGCTTCCTTGAAAGAGTCTTCATTCAAGAAATCCGCCCTTGCAACCGCCGGTTTGTAACTCAAGTACGAAGCAGGGATGTTGCCCTCGTCAATAACATCAGATTCAGTCATAATAGCCAGTCGTTCCACCAAATTTTTTAACTCCCTGACATTGCCGGGCCATCGATATGCCTTCAATAACTCGATAGCCTGAGAGGTTATTGTTTTTCTCCCATAGTCCCCTTCTTCAGTAAATTCTTTCAGAAAAGTTTCCACTAACACAGGTATATCTTCGGTGCGGTTACGTAAGGGGGGAACTTCTATGGGAATTACATTCAGCCTATAATATAAGTCCTCCCTAAAGTTGCCTTTTTCGATTTCCTTTTCCAGATCCTTATTGCTCGCTGCCAATACCCTTACGTTAACGCTAAGCGTTCGTGATCCGCCTACGCGCTCAAATTTCTGTTCCTGTAAGATTCTCAGGATCTTAGCCTGAGTTTTTAAACTCATATCACCGATTTCATCGAGAAAGATTGTGCCCTTGTTGGCTTCTTCGAACTTACCTCTTTTCCTGCTGGTTGCACCGGTGAAGGCTCCTTTTTCATGGCCAAAGAGTTCACTTTCAATCAGTTCTTCTGGAATGGCCGCACAGTTTACGTCAATAAGCGCCTTGTTGGCTCGACTGCTCATTTGATGAATTGTACGAGCTACTAATTCTTTCCCGGTACCATTTTCGCCTGTGATCAAGATCCAGGCATTTGTTGGAGAAGCAATATCAATTTGTCTTTTAAGCGCCTGGATTGGAGGGCTACTGCCGGTAATAGAATGTTTTTCAAGGGTCTTCTTTCGAAGATAACGGTTTTCCTCCTGTAGACGTCGGAAGTTAAGAGCATTGTTTATGGTGACAATAACCTTCTCAATGGAAAGGGGTTTTTCAATGAAATCATAGCCTCCGAGTTTTGTTGCTTTAACGGCTGTTTCGATAGTTCCGTGTCCCGAGATAATCACTACCTGAAGAAAAGGGGTAGTCCTCTTGATTTCCCGCAGTGTCTCTATGCCGTCCATGCCTGGCATCCAGATATCCAAAAGGACCAGATCCGGCGATTCTTCTTCTATGATCTTTAGGGCCTCATAGCCATTTGACGCTGTTAATATTTCATACCCCTCGTCAGAGAGGATTCCGCTTAGAGACTGCAATATGGTAGCCTCGTCATCTACGATCAATATCACGGGAAACATGCTTTATCTCCTTATACTGGAAGTTCCACAACGAATCTTGTCCCGACAGGAGTGTTGTCTTCTACTTGTATAGTCCCATCATGATCTTCAATTACTGCATTCACAATGGACAGACCAAGCCCCATGCCGCTCTTTTTTGTTGAAAAATATGGCTCAAACAAACGGGCTTTATCCTCTGGTGATATCCCGGAACCCGTGTCATTAACTTCCATTCGAAGAAATTTCTCGACAGGGTCATAATTCAGCACAACTGTTATTGTTCCCTTTCCATTCATGGCTGCAATGGCATTATCGATCAGATTAAACAATGCCCGCTTAATTTGCTGCCGATCTATGTTTACTTCAGGAATGGCCGAACCCTTTTTTATGTCGAACAAGACATGGGGATGTGCCTCGCGAAAAAGTGCTACGGCTTCCCGGACAACCTCTGGCAGATGGCAAGGTTCAAGATTGATTGCAGGCAGCCTTGCGAAAGAAGAAAACTCGTTGACAAGGTTTCTTATCTGATCTACTTGATCAATAATGGTTTGGGTGCATTCACTGAATATGCCATTGTCTCCTTGGATTTTTTCACTGTATTTTCGTTGAAGTCTTTGGGCAGAAAGCTTGATAGGCGTAAGCGGGTTTTTTACCTCATGCGCAATACGTCGTGCCACTTCCCTCCAGGCCGCCATCCTCTGAGCCTTTTCTATTTCAGTAAGGTCGTCAAAAACAACAACCGTCCCCATTATCCGCTCCGCTTCATCCTTAAGGCCAGTGATATGTGCCATAAAGCTGCGGGCTGTTTGATCAATGCTCACCTTGACTGTTCTTTCCGCCGAGTTCCCCGCACTCTTTGTTAGGTCTTCCAACAGATCTTCAGCTACTTCCAAGTATTCTGGGCTCAACACCTTTTTGTAACTGTGGTTGAGTAACTGCTTTGCCTCCACTCCAAGCATTTTTTCTGCAGATTTGTTAATAGTGGTAAAGAAGCCTCGACTATTGAGAGAAATAACCCCCGTGGACATATTCCTCAAAACGGTTTCCATGTATATGCGCCTTTGTTCAATCTCAATATTGGTTTTCTTCAGTTCCCGGGTAGAAAGTTGAAGCTGCTCCTTGCCAAATCTTAGATCTCTGGTCATCTTGTTGAAGGCATTTACTAGGGTTCCCATTTCGTCATCAGCAACCGTATCGATGGTGAAATTCAGGTCTCCTTCCGCCACGCGGCGTGTGCCCTCTGCCACTTCTTGGATTGGAATAGTCAGTGTCTTTGCAAGGTAGAATCCGAACCATGTAGCGCAAAAAATAATCAGCAAGGCTACGATTGAAAGTGTAACCAGGTGGCTCCCCTGAATCGGCTTTTTGACCATTTTCATTTGTTGGTACTGTTCAAAGCCTCTTGAGATTGCAGCCATTTCTTGTGACAGAGTGTGTGGAATGACAGTGGTAGCAGCAACAACCGCAATTGCCTTATCCGGTCCAGCATTTGCTGGGATGCAGCCGAGGGTTCTGACCATCTCGCCTGAAGCGATAAAGCCCGTTAGTGTCGAAAAATCGTTCTTGTGTATTTCCATTTGAATGTCATCTGCAGAGACAGGCTCAAAGGGAGTGCCCTCCAGATCTGCATCAAGGCCGACTGCCAAGCGGTTCGAACGATTTGAATACACTTCAACAGCCTGTAGGTTGAAGGCCCTCTGTACTACCTGGGCATAATGTCTGAGAGCCTTGCTATTTCTTTTTTCTAATAAATTCTTGTGTACAATTTGATAGGCGATTCGCTCGAGGAAGAAACGGTTATTTTTTTCAATATGCATGTAAAGCTGTTTGCCAACATCCAGAGATTGTTCCAGAGTCTGTTCTACAGGAAGATTAAACCAGAAAGACACGCTTGAATTTATGAACTGGACCGAAAAGAAAAACAAAAGGACAGTGGGAACTAGTGACAGGCCTGCAAAGGCCAGGACTAATTTGGTTCTAAGCCTGGCTCCCAGAACCTTGCGCTTTCGATCGTAGAGAAGCTTCACAATGTTTCTCAATACGAGAAAGATCAACAGCAACAGCAACAGCATGTTGATGTTAATGAGGATGAAGGTAATGATCGTATTGGAAACGGGTAGCCCTGCTCCAAAACGGACGACTTGAGTTTCTATATAGGTAAGGATGGCAACGACGGCTACAAGGATTACAATAATCAGTCGTTCACGTTTTCTGCGGTTTAATTCTTCTTGTGAGATCGGCGGCATGGAAGTTTGCTTCTAATACATAAAATCGGTAGCATACCAGTCTGTTTCAAAGTCCCAGAGGAACAGAAAGAACCGAAATGCGTAATGGAGATAAAAGGGAAGGGTGATTTTTTTGAGCTCAGCCTTTATCCTGACTTGATATAGATGGTTTCTTTCAAGATCTTCAAGCACAGCTATGTTCAGATTTTCCACCTCAGCCATAATCTTTTTGGCCTCTGACAGTGAGTTTACCACTATCGGCTTTTGATTGTTCTCGCTGCGGGTAATCACAAATTCATCCTTGAGGTTGTTGAACTTCACCGTATGACGAATCTCCAGGCTGGTCAAATTCTTATCCATCCAGAAATTCCTGACGCGACTAAGAGAGACCAAGAATGTAAATGTAGTAGGCACTCCGTTCATTATGGCTAGTTCGAGATCTTCGGTAAAACATCCGTCAACACCAAAATAAAGTATGAGGTCATCCCTCGTATTGGTCACTATTACGTCTGTTATATGTGCATCTTGGCTCCAGGCCAAACTTGGGGCCAGTAACCATGCGCATAGAACAAACATCCAGATCCGCTTTGTCATCTGTTCGAGCCTATTTGCGCAAATTCGCAACTCAATAGCCGCGGAGAAAACAACCCAGCCCTAAATCCCTCCGGCAAGACATAAACCGTTAAAATTACATTAACGAAGCAAGGATCAAATTGCAAGAGGTTTTGCGGCGAGAAAAGGTCTGATCTCGGGTGGCTATTTTACGGGTGATAGGTTACGCTTGTACAGTTTCCCAGCACGATTTTTGGTTTATGAACCTTTTCAGCAGAGAATGATTTAGGGCGTGGCCTGATTTGTGGGCTACAATGTGACCTATTATGGGCATGCCGAGCATGGAAAGGTCCCCGACACAGTCAAGTATCTTATGGCGTATAAACTCATCCTTGTATCTGAGACCTTCCGGATTCAATATTTTGTCGTTGTCAATTACAATCGCATTTTCCAAAGACCCTCCTTTGGCAAATCCGTTCCGCTTTAAATAATCGACCTCATGAAGGAAGCCAAATGTCCTGGCGCGGCTGATTTCCGTTTCAAAAAAGCCATCATCCAGCATTATAGAATAGGACTGATTTCTTAGCATGGGATGATCAAAGTCTATGGTGCATGTTACCCTCGGGAGGTCTGACGGGAAAAGCCCTACTTTCTTCCCGTTTTCTGTCATCTCGATTGGTTCTTTTACAACGAAATACTGTCGCTTTGCTGACTGGGCTTTGATCCCGGCTTCTTTTATCATAGCTGAAAAAGGTCCGGCGCTTCCATCCATAATGGGAACTTCATGGGCATCCATTTCCACCGAAACATTGTCAATGTGAAGACCCGCAAACGTGGCCATCAGGTGTTCAATAGTAGATACAATCACACCATCCATACCAATAGTGGTGGCCAGGCTGGTATCAATTACATTTCGAAAATGAGCGCTAATAACAGGCTTATGGGCCAGATCAACGCGTACGAACTTTATTCCGTGATTTACGGGCGCAGGCTTGATGGTTAGGGTCACATCCTTTCCCGAGTGAAGCCCAACACCTGTGCATTGAACAGCATGTTTCAATGTGTGTTGATAAGATGTCATATAAGATTCGTTTCTTATTTTAAAATCAGCAGTTTGTCAAATGGAAAGGCAGCTTCTCAATATCCATGGTCTATATTAATCGTATAGCCCGAACTTTTTGAGAACTTACATGGAAGGGCAGTATCGCTGTGTTTCGGTATTTTGGAATCAGCGGTTCTTGATACTGCCGGCCGTGCAAATCCGTTGTATCAATAGATTATGAGCAATAGGTGTGCCAAGTGAAAGAGCAGGAGGAAAAATGGTCAACCGCGGTGCTAAACGATTGCATTAACAGGAATACACGCTTCTCGGTCTGGTGTTTTCTTCTCAATGAAGTATGCTGTAGAAACAAGGCTTACAGTGTTGAAATAGACACAACACTCCCTGGGAGGTTATACGAGAATACCTTTTATGCTACGATCGGCTGCAATTTCCGTGGACTGCGTTGGCGAGCCAAAAACGTCTTCGACGTAGCTGCGGCTACGTCTGTGGGCGTTTTTGGCTCGCTGCCTTGCCGGCGAAGTTTTCAGTCGATCTCGCGATGAAATCTATTCTCGGACAACCTCCTGGCAATGTGTGGTTTTTGCAACAAAAATAAGGGGATTACAATAATCCAGTAGCAAGGAGAGACCTTTGAAAAATGTTCAATTTTGTTCAAGGCCAAGGCAAGCGAAAAATTTAACCGCAGGAATACATTAAGTATTTCGAGGATTAAATTTTGAGCCTGACGCCGGAATTGGACAAAAAGGGGCGTTTTGCAATAAGGTCTCAATGATTGATGTACGGTTAATTGTCGTAACGTGGAAAAAACTTAATATAATTGCTTGCCTTTGGAAGATACCCTTGTTAAATTGCAAAAAATACGGGCACTTCAATGAGAATCGGGTTTTGATGGGGGCGTCTTGCTAGCTAAGGTCTTGAGCAGTGCTGTTCTGGGGGTAGATGCTTATACCGTTGAGGTTGAAGTTGACATCAGACATGGCCTGCCAAGCTTCCAGACTGTGGGTTTGCCGGAGGCTGCCGTCAAAGAAAGTAAAGACCGAGTAAAATCGGCAATCAGCAATTCTGGATACAGGTTCCCCGATGATCGAATAACTGTCAATCTTGCACCTGCCGATATCAAGAAGGAAGGTACGGCCTTTGACCTTCCAATTGCCCTTGGCATTTTGGCCGCTACAGGTATTATCCCTCACGAAAGGCTTACCGAGTATTTGATTCTTGGTGAACTCTCCCTTGACGGACGCATAAAACCAGTCAAAGGTTCTTTGCCAATCGCCTTGGCTGCTAGAGACTTTCAGTTTCGAGGCGTTATCATCCCCAAACGTAATGCTCGTGAAGCTGCTGTTGTAAAAGAGATAGCGGTCTTGCCGGTTTCCACCTTGGGAGAGTTAGTAGATTTTTTGTGCTCTCGGGGTGCTCTTCAGCCGGAATCGGTTGATGTTCAGACTATTTTTGACCAAATGCCATGGGACGACTTGGATTTTTCCGATGTGAAGGGCCAGGAACATGTGAAGCGTGCCTTAGAGATAGCAGCTGCTGGTGCACACAACCTTATAATGATAGGTCCACCAGGGGCCGGCAAGACGATGCTTGCCAAGCGCATCGCCACGATTTTGCCCCGTATGGCCTTTGAAGAGGCAATAGAGACAACAAAGATTTACAGTGTTGTAGGAATGCTCAGAGACGATCAGGCACTAATTACAAGCCGCCCTTTTCGTGCCCCTCATCATACCATCTCAGATGCGGGTCTTATAGGAGGGGGGCACGTGCCTCGGCCAGGAGAGGTGAGCCTTGCGCAAAATGGGGTTCTCTTTCTAGACGAATTGGCGGAATTCAAGAAAAATGTTCTCGAAGTATTGCGTCAACCCATGGAAGATGGGCATGTCACCATCGCAAGGGCGCTTACCAGCATAACCTACCCAGCCAGGTTTATGCTCGTAGCTGCAATGAATCCCTGTCCATGCGGGTATTTTTCTGATCCGAACCATGAGTGTACATGTGCCTACACAAGGATTCAGCGGTATCGGTCAAAGGTCTCCGGCCCCCTTATGGACCGTATAGACATACATGTGGATGTTCCCGCCGTGCAGTACAAAGATCTGGCCAGCCAAGATGATGCAGAGAGTTCTGAAAAAATCAGACAGCGGGTTAACCGATCCCGTGCTGTTCAGTCGGAAAGGTTCAAACGTACCAAGATCTATTCTAACGCCCAGATGAACAATAGACAGATCAAGAAGTACTGTCCTATAGACCAGGACGCCCATAGCCTACTTGAAATGGCTATAGATAAACTTGGCCTTTCTGCCCGTGCCTTCAATAGAATCCTAAAGATTGCCAGAACTATAGCAGACCTTGAGGAAATCGAAGATATCACCGCCCATCATGTCTCTGAGGCAATCCAATATCGCAGCTTGGACAGGAACAACTTGTCTGTGTAACTAGCGCCCATCCCTATGAACGTTGCGAGGCATACTTTGCCGTTCTTAGTCGCATCTTCTGGAGGCCTACGACACCACCATAAATGAGAAGACCGAGGGGGAAAAAGTAGTACTTCATCGCAGGATCAATGTGGAAAAAAGAAGCGATCGCCCCAGGGTGAAAAAGGATAAGGGCGGCCGTCAGGAAAAAGGGGATATCGTACCACTTATTCTTGGTCAAACACCACCCCTGGGCAAAGCACTCGAAAGACGACATGCCGATGAGCGCCATACAGAATATCAGCAAAGCCTGTGGCCAACTGTTAATGCCGTGCAGGATTAGATCAGGATTAAACACGAACATGAAGGCAATGCAGGAGGTCCTGATATCGTACAAAAAGCCCTGAATCCCAGTGGGAATTGGCTCGGACTCTGCTATGGCAGCAGCCGCATAGGCAGCCAGACCCACGGGTGGAGTATCATCGGCTAGAATGCCGAAATAGAAACAAAAGAGGTGGGCGGCCATGATGGGAACAACAAAACCAAGAATTCCCCCCACTTCAACAATAATAGGCGCCGTCAAGGAGGCCATAACGATGTAAGTGGCTGTTGTGGGCAGGCCCATGCCGATTACGAGGCTGGCAATGGCTGTTAT
>MAVP01000071.1 GCA_001751075.1 Desulfobacterales bacterium S7086C20
ATGCGGGTTTAAGCTTCATGGATTTTGTCATCGCTCTGGCCTTAGTATGTGTAGTATCTATGGGTGTCCTTTTTGTTTACACAAAGCTTGTGTGGGGAAAAAGCTATATCAAGGCCCAGGCTACTGTATCGAATGTGGCCGAATTTACCGCAGAACTTAAGGAAAAATACAAGATCTACGATGCCACGTTGCTTACATACGGTTTAATCGTATTGGGTTTTGTTATATTTCTTTTCCTTTCACATGGTTATTGGCACATGGAGGTAAGTATTGCCGCGATAACCGGTGCAAGCATTCTTTTCACAATCGCCATTATTACTAAAAAAGTGGATGTCTTGCACCTGATTGAAAAAGACATTGAGTGGCCGACACTCATGTTTTTTATCTTCTTGTTTGTCCTTGTAGGGGCTGTAGAAGAGGCAGGCCTCCTTGCCGTTATTGCAGACTGGATCCTCGACCTTTCAAAGGGAAACTTCCTTATGTCTATGACCCTGATCCTGTGGGTGGCGGCGATTATGTCCGCTTTTGTAGATAATATTCCCTTTACTGCTACGATGCTTCCTATTGTGGCATATCTTTCCAAAGTGATTCCCGGCGCCGAAAACACCCTCTGGTGGGCCCTGGCGCTTGGTGCGTGTTTCGGTGGAAATGGTACCATCATCGGTGCATCAGCCAATGTTGTTACAATGGGTATTGCCGAGTCGAAAGGCTACAAGATATCCTTTATCGGTTTTATGAAAACAGCCTTCCCGTATATGATCATCAGTATTGTTATCGCCCAGATCTGGCTGATGATATTTAGACCGGTCTAAGCCGGACATATTTAAAACAACGTTTAACAAAGCCCGTACCTCGCTTTAGAGGTCGGGCTTTGTTGGTTTTAAAGTAACTACTCAGTCTAAACAGCTTCAGCCTGACTACGTGAGTAGTCACGTTTTAAGCAGACTGATTCTGAAACTGGTACATATATTGCTTCCGTAATGTCACAAAACAAAAGGTTTCTGGCAAGGGAAGCAGCGGTTATGACAGTCTGGCAGGTCAAAACTGACAAGAAATATATTTCCTTTGGGGGAACTAGAAGAAAGAAGCTGAGGCCATCGGCCTGTAATGAGCCCTTCAAGAATTCTTTCTGGTGTCCCAGGAAAAAGTGGTTTTTCAAAGAACCGTGTCCTTTCATAAACAGACGAGAGTGCAGGAATTACCGGCAAATGTGTGGTCTGTATTGAGGACTTATGCAAGAAAAACGTACCAGTTCAGCTATTTTCGACAGGATTAACAGGATAAACATGATAATAGGAACTTGTTTTTTGTAACCGCAGACACTCCCCGTAGAATCTTCCGGACCTACGGGGCAGGCGCCGACTTTCAGTTTTTCCTAACAGCCTTCAGCCTACCCACCTGAGTAGTTACGAGCTTTTAATACCGGCCTCGATTTACCTCAAACACAGTGTCATTAACAAGCAAAACATGATTGACACTACTCTAATGGCACTGTAATCTTGTTTTTAACCAATCAAACCAATTCAACTAACAAACCAATCTAACTAAGGCCGATAAATGACCGAAAAGTGTAAAGCTGTAAAGTCGACCAGAGAAGTTGTTTATCCCAAAAAGGGTAAGAGTGATCCTGATCTTGGCCCTGTGGCAGTTATGGTGGCCATGAAGAGAGATTTGGATATCCTGAGGCGAGATTTGGGTGTCTGTGGCAGTAGCCCGGTTACTGGAATTCTTGCAAGCAAAGTATATAAGGTCACAAATCATGATCAAGATATTAGTTTGGTGGGACCTATGCTGGGAGCGCCCTATGCAGCGATGATCTTAGAAAAGCTGGTTGTCCTCGGGGTGAGGAAGGTAGTATTTCTGGGATGGTGTGGTTCGATTTGCCAAGACATACGTATTGGTGATTTTGTAGTGCCTGATCGTGCGGTAATAGGGGAGGGGACTTCTCAGTATTACTTGAATGGTGGTTTTTCCCTACCATCTGAGAAGATGACTAGAGCAATTGAAGCTGCTTGTCAGAGCCACTCTGCGTTTTTCCACAAGGGTCCTGTTTGGTCAACAGACGCTCCGTACCGGGAAACTGAGGATAAAGTCTTGTCCCTTCAGGGTGAAGGAATCCTTGGTGTGGATATGGAGGTTTCAGCCTTGTTTAGTGTTGCTGCTTTAAGGGGGATCTCTATTGGGGTGCTGCTGATCGTATCAGATGAGCTTGGTTCCTTGCAGTGGAAGCCGGGGTTTTCAAGTACCAGATTTAATAAAGCCTGCAAAAAGGCATCTGAGGTTGTTGTCACGACATGTCAGAAAATGATACAAAAAAGAGGATAGGAGAACTTAGAAGGTCTCTTAATGGGCATAACTATTCGTACTATGTCTTGGATGAGCCCGAAGTTTCCGATGCTGAGTACGACCGTCTTATGCGGGAACTCCTTGACCTTGAAGCGGCATATCCGGAACTGATCACACCTGATTCTCCTACTCAGCGGGTTGGGGCAGCACCCCTTAAACGTTTTGAAACGGTGGCACACACCGTTCCGATGCTTAGCATTGAGAATGCCTTCAGCAAAGAGGAGGTCTTTGCCTTTGATGAAAGGGTGCGCAGGTTTCTGAAGTCAAGTAATCCGATTCTTTATACTGCAGAGCCGAAAATGGATGGTGTGGCAGTAGAGCTTATCTATAAAGAGGGTCTCCTTTTAAAGGCTTCAACGCGAGGTGACGGGTATACCGGTGAGCTTATTACTCAAAACATAAAAACAGTCAGAGCAGTTCCTTTGTCGCTATTTCATACCGCTTCGATAAAGGCGCCTTCACATCTAGAGGCAAGGGGAGAGGTCTTTATACGGATTGAGGCCTTCAAGGAACTAAACAAGGAACGTCTTAAAAGAGGTGAATCCCCTTTCGCCAATCCTCGAAACGCGGCAGCAGGCTCGCTCAGACAGTTGGATTCTAGAATAACGGCTAGTCGTCCGCTGGATATATTCTGTTATGGTGTGGGCAGTGTAACTGGTCTTGAAGCGTCCTCACACTGGGAGATGCTCAGAAACATGAAAGCCCTTGGATTGCCTGTAAACCCGCATATCAAAGCACAAGCGAAGATAGATGAGGTACTTGTCCATTATAAAGACTTGCTCGAGCATCGGCACGAGTTTGGTTATGAAATAGACGGCATGGTCATCAAGGTAGATGACCGGGCTATGCAAATGAGACTGGGTCAAAAATCTCGAAGCCCCAGATGGGTTTTGGCCTACAAGTTTCCATCATCGCAGGAGACTACACGCGTGCTTGGTATCGATGTTCAAGTGGGGCGAACCGGGGCGCTTACACCAGTTGCTCACCTGGTTCCAGTCAATGTTGGCGGGGTAAGTGTGGCCAGAGCTACCTTGCATAATGCCGATGAGATAAGAAAGAAGGATATCCGTATAGGTGATACAGTATTGATCCAACGGGCCGGAGATGTCATTCCAGAGGTTGTAAAGGTTATCACCACGAAGCGAAGTGGTAGCGAAGAGATCTTCAATATGCCTGGAAGATGTCCGGTGTGTGCCTCAAATGTAGTTCGCTTGGAAGGCGAAGCTGTGTTGCGGTGCATGAATGCCAATTGCCCCGCCCAGGTAAAGGGGCGTATCAGGCATTTTGCGTCTAAGAGAGCCTTTGACATTGACGGGCTTGGCGACAAGCTGGTCGGCCAGTTGGTGGATAAAGGACTGGTAAGATCTTATGCTGATTTATTTACCATTGACAAAACGATTTTAATGGCTCTTGACAGGATGGCGGACAAGTCTGCTCAAAACCTCGTAGATGCTATAGCGGCAAGCAAGCAAATCGGCCTTGCTCGATTTATTTATGCCCTTGGTATACGCCATGCAGGTGAACACATAGCCCGAGTTTTGGCTCAAAAGTTTGGAATATTGAAAGCTTTGATGTCTGCAACACTAGAAGAACTGATAAGTGTGGATGAAATAGGGCCTCAGGTTTCCGAGAGTGTGACGGCCTTTTTTAATACCCCTGAAAACCAGGAAAATGTGAGAAGGATACTTGAAGCCGGTGTAAACATAGAGACTGACAAGGGCGAGAAAGGAAATCTCCTGGCGGATAAAACCTTTGTTTTGACGGGAGGTCTTGATTCCCTGACGCGCGCTGAGGCGAAGAGTCGTATTGAAGCCATGGGGGGCAAGGTTGCTTCGTCTGTGAGCAGCAAGACAAGTTATATTGTTGCCGGAGATAATCCAGGATCTAAACTTGACAAGGCTAAAGAGCTGGAGATAAAAGTTTTAAGTGAGGAAGAGTTGCTGCAGATGTTGTAAGTCCAAAATGGAAACTAAATGAGTTCGATGAAAGGGATTATATTATGGAAAAACTCCGGGCTTATGTTTGCATCAACGGGCGTGTGCAAGGTGTCTGTTTTAGGATGGAAACTCGGCGTGCCGCCAAAGAACGTGGCCTGACCGGATGGGTCAAAAACCTGCCTGACGGAAGGGTCGAAGCGGTATTCGAAGGAGATAGTACGAGCGTTGAATCGATGTTAAAATGGTGTGAAATAGGCGCACCTCTGGCGCGAGTAACCAGGGTTACCGTGGAAAGGGAGCCTCACTCCGGGGAATTTGATACGTTTAGGATTACGTATTAATATAGTGTTATTAGTTTCCGCCGGAAGCATGTTGCTTCCGGACGGAAACCGAATATCTGCGTTCTCTGCATAAAACCAACAACTAGATAGCCTCTTTCAACCCCTTACCCGCCTTGAATTTTACTGAATTGGATGCCTTGATCTTGATGGGCTCACCGGTTTGCGGATTTCTACCCTTTCTGGCCTTACGTCGGATTTTTTGGAAGGTGCCAAAGCCAACCAAGGTCACTCTGGCTTCTTTCTTTTTCAATGCTTTAGTAACTGTTGCGGTAAATGAGTTGAGCGCTGCACCTGCGGCAGCCTTGGAAATACCTGCATCTTTGGCCATTTGTTCTACCACTTCCGCCTTAGTCATAGTTGTTCTCCTCCCTTGTTGTGGATTAATATGAAACAGCCCTTACTACTTGCTCTTGTCATGTGTGTTTCCTCTACATTGATATTATGGAAATGTCAACCAGGCAATAGTTTTTTGTGCTTTTTCTCTGGAAAGTAACGATCTGTTGCGGTTTTTTGGGCCTTGAGGTTTTTGTTTTCCTTTGTTAGTGCCTTTGGCGGTATCTTTTATGGATGGAAACTAACCCTAAAATAACGCCTTCATAAAGGCCTCAGCATCGAATTCTTGCAGGTCATCAATCTTTTCCCCAATCCCAATATATTTTAGAGGAATACCCAGGCTGCCACATATGCCTATGACGATTCCCCCTTTTGCCGTACCATCGAGTTTGGTTAGGGCAAGCCCAGTCAGGCCAATAGCCCTATTAAAGAGTTGGGCCTGCGAGATGGCGTTTTGCCCTGTTGTTGCATCGAGTACGAGAAGGGTTTCGTGAGGGGCATCAGGGAGTAGTCGACCGATCGTCCTGTGGATCTTCTTGAGTTCTTGCATTAGGTTTACTTTAGTGTGAAGACGCCCTGCGGTGTCAATGATAACGACATCGGTATCTCTTGATTTTGCTGCCTGAATACCATCAAAGACCACTGCAGACGGATCTGACTTTCCCTTGTGTTTGATTACATTGCAACCGACTCGATCACCCCAAATCTGGAGTTGCTCTACTGCAGCGGCACGAAAAGTGTCTGCCGCAATGAGTAAAACCTGCTTATTATCTTTCATGTAATGGGCTGCCAGTTTGCCGATTGTGGTAGTTTTACCGACCCCGTTGACTCCTATAACAACGATGACATAAGGTTTTGAAGTTGGGATTTGTTTCGGGGCCGCTTCAGTCGATTCGGTTGATTGTACTTGGAGAAAGCCCAGAATCTGGTCTTGGAGGGCTTGTTTGAGTTCTTGGGGGTTGTTCAGGTCTTTTCTCTCAATCCCTTCGCGAACGTGATCGATTAGGGCCATGCTGGTTTGGACACCTATATCCGATGTTATGAGGATTTCTTCCAATTCTTCAAGTAGATCTTCATCGATTTCCTTTTTTCCCAGAAGAAGCTCGTCTATACGGTTTGCAAATGCCTTTCGTGTCTTGGAAAGACGCGTACGAAGTCTCTTAAAGAAACCATGCTTCTCTTTCTCAGGCGTGACATCCGCATCAAGGGGTTCATCTACTGAATCCGGAGCCTCCCGGACCTCCTCTTGTAACGGTTCCTCTTCTGAAGGCCTTTTTTTTCTCTTGAATAGTTTCATAGTGGTGACTACTCACGTAGTCAGGCTGAAGCTGTTTAGACTGAAGGTTGAAGGAATAAAAAAGCACAATTGGCGCACTTTGGTAGAGAGAGCGCATATTTTCGCACCAAACATGGCTTCAAAATGAGCCGTATTTCAGTTTTTCCTAACAGCCTTCCACCTTGAGTCTATCTACCTGAGTAGTTACTGAAAATCGAGCGAGACCAGCTTTGAGATTCCCTTTTCTTCCATGGTCACACCAAAAAGCGCGTTTGCCACTTCCATGGTCTGTCTGTCATGAGTAATCATGACAACCTGAGATTGACTCCCAATCTCTCGTAGAAGTTGATTGAAACGAAACACATTTACATCATCTAAGGGGGCATCAATTTCATCAAGGATGCAAAATGCCGTAGGACGTATGAGGAAAAGGGAGAAGATTAAGGCAATGGACGACAATGCCTTTTCACCACCCGAAAGAAGGCTCATTCGTGTCAGCTTTTTCCCGGGAGGACGTACGAGGAAAGAGACCCCGGAGTCCAATGGTCGCTTAGGATTTGTCAGAGATAGCTTGGCCGTTCCTCCCTCAAACAACTTTGGAAAAACCGCCTGAACCTTTTCATTAACCGCCTTAAAAGTCTTCATAAAACGCTTTAAGGATACTCTGTTAATCTTTCGGATTACTAGATGAAGTGCCTCGATGGCATCGTCTAAGTCATCGCGCTGCGAGGTCAGGAGACTGTATCGTTCCTTTAATGTCTCGTACTGTTCAATGGCTGTAAGATTGACTTCTCCTATCTTAAAAATCTTATCCCTGTATTCGGTCAATCTACTCTGTATCTCTTCTACTGAAAGCTTAACAGCCTCAGATCCCTGTTCTGGTTCTTCGATATGTTTATTGTATTTTTCAAGGATACGGCTCGCCAGGTGATTGCGTCTCATCTTTCTTTCCGATTGTTTGAGTTCAAGCTGTTGGGTCTTTTTAAAGGTTTCTTGTTGCTTTGACTTAAGCTCTGAAAGCGCCTGGTCGTTTTGTTGCAGCCTACCTTCTATGGCCTGGTATTGGGTTTCACCCTCAGTTAGGCTTTGTTCCAAGGTTTCCAACTGTGCGTATAGTTCGCCGATCTTGGCTTTATCTGTGGCCAGTTGTTGTTTCGTGGCAACCTTGTCTTGTTCTGTTTGCTTTAGGTTTTGGTGCAATTGCGAAAGTCTTTTGTCACTATCTTGTTGAAACGTGGTCAGACGTCGCAATGTATTTTCACAACTATCATATTCCGCCTGAAGGCTGGTCGATTGCATTTTTAGCTCTACAACCTTGTGATTGAGGCTTTCCTGATCTTTTGAGATTCTTTCTATGTTGCCGTCTGTTTGCTCAATGCTCGATTCTTCGCTGCGGATTTCCTCTTGCAGTTCAGCCAGGACCTTCTGATGTTTTGAGACCTCTTGCTCGACGTCAACACGCTCACCATCTATCTGTTCTTCTTCGAGGTTTAGGATTTCAAGATGTTGTCGTGTGTGCTTGAGGTTTTCCTGAAGACGGAAAAGCTCCTTTTCCTTTTCAATAAGCTGTTGATTTTCCTCCTTTTGCCTTTGTCGTGTTTGCTGGACATCTCGTTCTAATGAGACGGCTTCCGTTTCTAGTTCCTTTTTCCTTGCCTTGGCGGTTTCAACAGATCTATCCAGTTGCACAATTTGTGAATGGAGTTGCCTTAGTTCCTTTTTCTTCGTCAGGATGCCCCCGGCGCCGTTGTCTAAACGTCCTCCAGTAAGTATACCCTGAAAGCATATCCGGTCGCCCTGCTGGGTGACAATCGTTTGAGTTTTTCCGTTTTTGTTCCACAGCTCTATAGCTAATTCGAGGTCTCTTACAACCTTGACGTGCCCAAGAAGGGACCTTACGAGATCTTCGTAGCCTTCACGGATCTTTATGTGATTAATAAGTGAGCTGTGGTCCTGAGAATCTTGAGCCCGAAAATTTTGAGAATGACTCGTATTGGCCAGAGGTTTGACGGCGTTTAAGGGCACAAGGCTGGCCCTGCCACCGGACAGAGTGTGAAGAGAATCGATCGCTGTTACAGCCCCTTGTTGGTTTTCTACGATAACATATTGCAGGGTTTCGGCTAGGGCCGCTTCTACGGCATCTTCATAGGAAGTTTCAGGTTCGATGATATCGGCAACAAGGCCACAAATGTTGGCTTCTTTGAGGTTTTCGGACTTCCATTCATTCATGAGTACTCGGACGCCCTTTTTAAACCATTCGTAGTTTTCATCCATCTTCTTGAGCGCTCCGTATTGGGAACGGACCTTTTGGCGTTCGAGTTCAGTCTCTTGTGTCTTGCGGACTTGCTTGCTCAGGGCATGCCGATTTTCCAGGAGCCGGTTTTCCAGAGAGCCAAGGGTGTTGCCTATTTTTCCCAGATCTTCTTCTATCTTGCGATGATCACTTTTCGCTGTCGTTACAGTTTCGTCCAGCTTATTAAACTTAGCAGCAGCTTGTTTCTTTTCCGTTTTGAGTTGCTCAAGGCGTTTTGAGAGGCTTTTCCTGTTCTGAGAGGCATTTTCAAGGGTGTTCTGATATGTGGCTTTCCGGCTTGCCAGGTCAATGCGTCTTGACTTTTTTTCCTCGAGAAATCTTTTTAACTCATCTAGCTTGCTTCTTAATCTTTTTTCTATATCTACTTGTTGTGTGAGATTCTCTTTAGCGTTTCCAATGTTTTGTTGAAGTTCGGTTTTCCGTTCTTCAAGATTATTGCATTCTTGGGAAATCTCATCTCTCTTTTCTTCGATTTCTTCGACTTCTGTCTTGAATTGTCCGACTTCATTGTCAAAGCGGTTAATGTCCTTGGTTTTGTGTTCAATGCTTCCTTCCAGTTTGTCAAGGAGGCGTTGGAGGTCATTCTTCTGAGTCTTTTGTTCGCTAATACTTTGATATTTAGATGTTCGGTGTTGTTTAATCTCTTCTATGGCGGCGTCAAGCTTTGCTAATTCGGATTCGTGCTCAAAATCAGTATCTTGCAAGGATTGTAACAAGGCCTTTGTTTCGTCCATTTTAGCCGTGATGGCCTTGTATTCATGGGTTGCCACGGTGATTTCCAGCCCTTCGATCTGTTTTTGATAAATTTTATATCGTTCTGCCTTGCCGGCCTGGCGTTTAAGCGAGTTCATTTGCCGCTTTACTTCAATGATAACATCATTTATTCGCAGCAGGTTGTGTTGTGTACGCTGAATCTTTAGAAGGGCTTCATGCTTTCGGCTCTTGTAGCGAGTAACACCCGCGGCTTCTTCTATAAAATAGCGACGTTCTTCCGGGCCGGCATCGATAAGGTTTCCGATCTTTCCCTGTTCGATAACGGCGTAGGCCTTGCTTCCGACACCTGATCCCATTAACAGATTTTGAACGTCCTTAAGCCTGCAAGGTTGTTTGTTAATGAAATAACCGCTTTCTCCGGAACGAAATAATCGTCTGCTTACCATGATCTCGGAGTAGTGGCGATATTCTTCAGGGGTAGTGCCGTTATCGTTTACAAGTGTTAGGGCAACTTCGGCCATGTTTACGGGAGCTTTTTTCTCGCTGCCTGAAAATATAATATCTTCCATGGATTTGCCACGAAGCTGTTTGACACTCTGTTCCCCCATAACCCAGCGGAGGGCATCGACGATATTGCTTTTGCCGCAGCCATTAGGGCCGACGACGGCACAAATACCTTGAGGAAATCGTACCGTCGTCTTTTCCACAAACGATTTGAATCCCACAATATCGAGTTGTTTCAGTTTCATAATGGCACCCCTCTGTAGAATTTCGGAAAGACGTAAACTTGCCTGATGGAAGTGGCAGCCCTTTCCTTCAGTCTTCTGCCTTCTACCTAAATACCTGAGTACGCTAGCAGAGGAAAAAGTGTTTGTAAAGGCAAAATACTACCAAATATATGCTTTTTCAGGCCAGTGTATACAATATATTGGGTTTGTTTACAATCCTATTTTGTTGTATGGTATTATTAGGATCCAAGGGGTCAAGGAGTCAGGGGTTCAAGTGATCAAGTAAACTATTACGAAAGAAAAGCACTCGACCCCCAGCATCTTTTTAAGGCGAAAGCCGCAATCCTTTACATCAACTAATGGGAGAAAGGCGATGCTCAATTTTCGTTTTGGAAGACAACTTACCGTGAACGAAGAAACCTATGATTTTCCGCCATTTAGGCCGCCGAGTGAGGCTGATAGTCTTCTCTTGAGACTAACTCGCGGGTGCCCATGGAATAGGTGCGCCTTTTGTCCCATGTATAAAGATGTCAAGTTTGAAAGACGCACGATAGAAGAGGTAAAAAAGGATATTGATACCGCGCAAGATTTTATAGGCGGAACTGTAGACACAGTATTTATCGGCGATTCAGATAGCTTAGTCATTAACACGGAAGCGATATGTGAGATCCTGGAACATCTTTACAGTAGATTTCCGTCGATTGGCCGGGTTACAAGCTATGCGCGTAGCCAAACATTGAAACACAAATCGGCTGACAACTTAAAAGCAATTAGAGACGCGGGGTTGACTAGACTTCATATAGGCCTTGAGACCGGAAATGCTCATCTGTTGAAAAAAATGCGTAAGGGTGCCGGCCCTGATACCATGATTACAGGTGGGGCCAAGGCAAGGGAGGCTGGATTCGAGGTGTCCCTTTATGTGTTGCTGGGAATTGGGGGGGTGGCAAATTGGTCAGAACATGCTTATGATACTGCCAGTGTGCTTAACCGGATGGCGCCTGATTTTATACGTGTTAGAACCCTTACGCCGCAGCCAGGAACTCGCGTTTATCAATGGTTGAAAGATGGGAGTTTTAAGATGCCGAATCCGGAAGGCATCTTAAAAGAGCAAAGAAGGCTTATCGAAAATCTTAATCTGGACTGTGAGTACCTCTCAGACCATGTTTCCAATTATGCCCCAGTTAACGGAATGCTTCCCAGGGACAAGCCGGCTATGCTTTCAATGATTGACAATACCCTTGAAAGGCTTACAAGAGACCATGAGTTTAAGGGTGACCTTGAACAAATGCCGTTTCTGCGAAGGTTGTAGGGATAAAACCATTCAGGCGGATAGACTGAAGGCTGTTAGGCGAAAAGACCAGTGACGATCAACAGAAATGCCGAGGGCGGTGAGGAAACGGGATGTTGTGTGAAAAGGCCGTAGGTAGGCTCCTGGTATTGTAGAAAATGATCACGAGTTGTTGGAGTGTTAGGGCTGGGTCAGAAATGAACCGAGTGATCAAGTCGTTACGATGCTTCGATTTCCTTAAGTAGTGCACTAGCTGCATCTCTTTCCGCGAAGTAACTTTCGATCTTCAGGGCCTGGGTCAGGGCTTCTACGGCCTCATTCTTCTCACCGCTTTTCCAATAAGC
>MAVP01000072.1 GCA_001751075.1 Desulfobacterales bacterium S7086C20
CGAAGGCATTGTTAGCGCCGGCGAAGGGAGCAAACCCAGAGAAGTACTTGTAAAGGGCTACAGCGAATGAAAAATAACGTAAAATGGATATACTCTTTGTTCGTTTCACATTGGTTGCTTTTGGCCTTGTGTCTTATGTGCCTTGGCCATTTTTTGCGCGGACACAGTGTTGCTTCAGACAGCCTTTCTGTCACTGAAATCTTAGAACGGATTCAGCGCCGCTATGATGTAACCGATTTCGAGGCCGACTTTAACCAGCAGTCTCGCCTGAAAGCCATGGATATAGTGGACACTGCTCAGGGGCATGTCTCCTTCCGGCCTCCTGCTATGATGCGCTGGCACTACAAAACACCGGAAAACTACATTCTTATTATAAACACAGAAAAGCTCTGGATCTACTGGCCCGAAGAAAACCAAGTTATGGTTGGGAAAGCAACCGATTATCTTGGCAACACAGGACTGGCAGAATTCTTCGCAGAATCGACCAAACTTCTAAATAGTTTTCACATAGAACAGTCAAACGGAGAGTTTGCAAGAAAAGGGCTCCACGCCCTTAAACTTACACCCAAAAAAATGGAGCCAAATCTTGATAAGGCCTTCCTTTTGGTCGCAGAAGAGACCTTTGATATTGTGGAATTAATCACTTACAACACCTTTGGCGATGAAACAAGAATACGGTTTTCAGGCCTTAGATTCAACCTGGGGCTAGACCCTTCTTTGTTCGAGTTCAAGATACCTGAAAATGCGGATGTGCTTCAGCTACAAGCTCAATTTTAAACCACAGAATATTGAACAAGAAATATCGAATGACGAAATTGGGAAATTTTGATATCTTAGTACAAACGGGGGACCAACCGTGAGTAACGTTACAGCCAAAGAGATTAGAACACTATTAAGAGAGCGAAACGCTATTTTGCTGGCTCACAACTACCAACCACCAGAAATCCAAGACATTGCCGATCTTACAGGGGATTCTCTTGAATTAAGCATCAAGGCCGCCCAAACGGAGGCGGCAATAATTATCTTTTGCGGGGTCCTCTTTATGGCAGAAACAGCTTCTATCGTATCACCCGACAAGACAGTACTAATACCTCGCATAGATGCGGGATGCCCTATGGCCGATATGATTACGCCCGAATCTCTTAAAAACCGGCTTTCTGAGCTTGGCGAGATGCCCGTGGTTACCTATGTCAATTCATCGGCTTCGGTGAAGGCATGTTCAACTATATGCTGTACTTCCGCCAATGTTGCAGCTGTGGTAAATAGTTTGACTGAAAGCGAAATTCTCATGACACCAGACCGTAACCTGGCACAATATGCTGCTTCAAAGACCAGTAAAAAGATTCATTTCTGGAACGGATATTGCCCGATCCATGACGAATTGACTGAACAACTTGTACTCGACTCCAAAAAGGCACACCCAGATGCCCTCTTTATGGCCCACCCAGAATGCCGGCCTGAGGTCTTGGCCCTGGCTGATGCCGTCTTGAGCACTTCTGGAATGCTCAAATTTGCCAAGGATTCTGCCAACCGTTCATTTATTGTCGGAACCGAAGAGGGGTTAATCTATCCATTACAACAGGCAAACCCAAACAAAGCATTCTACAAGGCCTCTGAGAGCATGACATGTGAAGATATGAAGAAAACATCATTAAGCGATGTCCTAAAGGCCTTACAGACAACAACTTATGAAGTTAAAGTTCCGGAAGATATACGCAAATCTGCAGTTACAGCGGTTGAACGAATGCTGGGGATCACAGGAAAGTAGGAGTAAATCTCAATCGAATAGGAGAGGGTGAAACCACGCTTTTTACGAGTCCATCAAAGTTGATGGACTCGTAAAAAGTCCGATTTAGACGGTTTCGTAAGAAGTTCAAATTCAAGGCGTGTAAATTTTGTAATCGTGAGGCGTACTTATCGTACGTTGAATGATTACGAAATGCAGCACAACGCAGAAGTTGGACTTTTTGCGAGACCGTCAAAGTTTACCGTCTAATACGTATTCCTCGTAATCATCAGCCGACATGAGACGATCTAATTCATCTGAACTCGATAGCTTGGCCCGAATGACCCATCCTTCTTTGTAGGGAGAGTGGTTTATGATGGCAGGATCATCGATAACATCTTCGTTAACCTCCAACACATGTCCAGCAAGAGGGGCATATAGGTCAGTTACAATCCTTGAACACTCGATGCTTCCGAAAGACTCATACGGCATAATTTCGTCGCCTTCATTGGGAAGTTCCACATAGCTTAGAGCTCCCAATTCCGACTGAGCATAATCGGTTATTCCAAGAGTTACCGTGTGGTCCCCCTCACGACGGACCCATATGTGCTCTTCTGAATAGCAAAGTTCGTCGAGTATTAACAAAACGCTTCGAGCTTCCTCCTCTTATGTGTTTATTCTCAGGAATTTCCAACCAGGAATTTGCTGAGCAAAACCAGAAAAACTAACTCTTACCAAGCTCCTCAAGTGTCTTATCGGAAATATCAAAATTGGAATAGACCTTCTGGACATCGTCTGAATCCTCAAGCCCTTCCATAAGTCGAATCATCTGATCTGCCTCTTTGCCCTCTAGCTTAATTGTGCTCTGAGGGATCATCGTAATTTCAGAAAAGACATATTTCAAGGATTTTTCATCAAAGGCATTTTTTGCAGACTCAAAGTCACTCGGGGAAGTAATGACTTCAAAAGTCGTCTCTTCTTCACGGACATCATCTGCTCGAGCCTCCAGCGCAACCTCCATGAGCGTTTCTTCATCCACACCATCATTATCGAATACAAAGTAACCTTTCTTTTCAAACATCCAAGCTACACATCCTGCCTCGCCGAGATTTCCTCCCGATTTGCCAAAAACATACCGAATATCAGCTACCGTACGGTTCTTGTTATCGGTCAAGGACTCAACGAGCACAGCAACTCCCCCCGGGCCATATCCCTCATAATAAACCTCTTCATAGGTGATACCCTCCAACTCGCCGGTACCCTTCTTTATCGCCCGTTCAATGTTATCCTTGGGCATGTTCTCTGCCTTTGCGCTGACAATAGCCGTACGGAGACGAGGGTTGGCATCCTGATCCCCACCACCAGAACGTGCAGCGACAGTGATTTCTTTAATCAACTTGGTAAAGATCTTACCTCGCTTGGCATCTGTCGCACCCTTCTTGCGCTTTATCGTACTCCATTTAGAATGCCCGGACATAGCGCCTCCTTATTCATTGACAATGGCTTAGCTTAGGCCTTTTTCTTCTCCAATCCAACAACGTAGATCTCTTTACTCGCCTTCCTGGTACTATGCGGCCTCACATGCGCTACACGAGCAAAGAGATTCTTGATTTGTCCTGAAAAATCCTTAAAATCGGAACCTTGAAAGATCTTACATACAAAAGCCCCGCCGGGCTTTAGCACACATTGTGAAATCGACATCGCCGATTTGCAAAGCCTGAGAGATCTCTGTGAATCCACAAATTTTTGTCCGGTGCAAGAAGGCGCCATGTCACTCAAGACCACATCAAATGGCCTGTTTGCGAACTCTGCTACGAACGTCTTCTTGTCCCAAGCGAGCATGTCATGATACACAAAGTGGACATTAGAAGGCAATTCGATGGAAACCGTGGTCAGGTCAACCCCAAGAACAAAACCTTTAGGCCCAACCACCTTTGAAGCGAAAAGGAGCCACGAACCTGGTGCACACCCTAAATCAAGGACCCGGGCCCCTTCTTTTATTACGCGAAATTTCTTTTGGATCTCTTCCAGTTTGTAAACCGAGCGCGCTGGGAAACCTTCCCTGTGCGCTCGCATTGTGTAAGAATCATGCCACCTATGAGATTTCACTACAAAGGCTTTATAACAATAAACAGATCTTTTTCAACCCATAAATCACATTAAAACAACAAATCAACCACCTCTGAAACAGCCTGGACTCCGATCAAATCCATGCCGTTTCTTCTTTTTAGGTGCTTTAGGTTGTCACTGGGAAGTATACACCGTTCGAATCCCATCTTTGCCGCCTCACCGACTCGTGGCTCAACCCGATTAATCGTCCTAATTTCCCCGGTTAAGCCGATCTCACCAAGAACCACTGTACGTTGTCTGATAGGCTTGTCAAAGAAACTCGAGGCAATAACCGACACAATCCCAAGGTCTACTGCAGGTTCATCTATTCTCACCCCTCCAGCTACATTTACAAAAATATCATCGCTTGTCAATTGCATGCCAAGTTTCTTTTCCATTACGGCTACCAAAAGTGAAACCCTGTTGTAATCTACTCCCAGAACAGTCCGTCGCGGTGTCCCAAATCCTGATCTTGTAACAAGGGCTTGAATCTCCAGCAATATCGGCCTGGAGCCCTCTATACTTGCCGTAACCACCGAACCAGGCACAAGATTTGGACGTTCAGGTAAAAATACTGAAGAAGGATTGGAAACCTCACAAAGGCCAACGTCTTTCATTTCGAAAACGCCAATCTCATTCGTAGAGCCAAAACGATTTTTTACCGCACGCAGTATCCGAAACACATTGTTTTGGCTACCCTCGAAATATAGTACCGTATCGACCATATGCTCCAAAAGTTTAGGTCCGGCAATCGCTCCTTCTTTGGTTACATGCCCAACCAGAAAGACAGGCACACCTGTACGCTTTGCCAGAAACATTAGATGCATCGTAGCCTGGCGAACTTGGCTAACACTTCCTGGAGCAGAGGTCAAATCAGGGGCAAAAAGAGTTTGAACAGAATCAACCACCATAACATCTGGGGCCATTTCCTTCGCCATTGCAGTTATGGAGTCAAGGTTCGTTTCCGAAACAACCCATAGGCTTTCCGCCTTCGTATCAAGGCGCTCACTTCTAAGCTTGATTTGCTGTACTGATTCCTCGCCGGAAATGTAAAGTACCTTACAATCACGAGCGGCAAGCGAAGAGAGCGCTTGCAGCATGAGTGTGGATTTACCGATACCCGGTTCTCCGCCTATCAAAATAAGAGACCCAGGGACTATACCGCCACCAAGAACGCGGTCAAATTCCCGGATTCCTGTATTAATCCGCCTAACCTGAGTGATTTCTACCGCATCGATTGAAACCGGCCTAGTGGTCGGTCCGGAAGGAGACTTTTCAGAAAAAAGTGCTAGCCCAGGAGAATACGTTTCCTCTACCAGAGTGTTCCATTTACCACAATCAGGGCATCTTCCCATCCACTTCGGCGTCTGATACCCGCAGTTTTGACACGAAAAAACCGCCCTGTTGGCCTTTTTCCCTGTCATAGATCATTGCTCCACAAACAATAACGGTGAGCGAACCCTTAAAAGAAAGTTACGTTATTGTCGTATAATCTCTTGAGAGTTAATAAAGTATTTCACGCCTGACCACACAGTTAGAAACATGGCCATCCAAAGAAATAGAACTCCAACAGCATGAAAATCGATATTGAAATAAGAATAGTGAAACAAAAGAGGTATGATTGCGGCGATTTGAAAACCTGTCTTATATTTACCCAACTGTTCAGCCTCCATAACCACCCCTTTTTCAGACAAGATAGCACGAAGCCCTGTCACTGCAATCTCCCGCCCGATAATGACAAATGCCATCCACGCCGGAACACGGCCATGAGGAATAAGCATGATCAGGGCAGAAGAGATCAACAGTTTGTCAGCTAAAGGATCGAGAAACTTACCGAGTGTGGATTCAAGACCGTGGCGCCGTGCCAAAAGGCCGTCGAGCATATCAGTTATGGATGCGGCAGAAAAGACAATCGCAGCCATAAAGGCACATACTTTATTGGAAAAGAGAAGGAGAAGTATGAGCACAGGGATGCTGGCAACCCTAAAGAGGGTCAGGTTGTTAGGAGAACTGAAAAATTTTTCCAATAACCTTTTGATAGTCTTCATCACCACCTCGCTCTGCATTAGAGTTCATCACGAAATAAGTGTCTCAAGATTGCGAAGGATTTTGGGTTGTATTCAAGGCGCTTGGGCGGGAGCATACCGAGGTATGTGACCAAACAAGCAACGCAGAAGACAGCCCAAAAGACCAGCAAGATGTGACAGTTATTGAGTGACGAGCCCTTAGTAGCTATAGAAATAATCCGTCACTTTACGTACAAAACACTGCGTCTCTTCAATATCAGGAACCTCCCTTAACGGACCGACCCTCCCGGGACCCGCGTTGTACGCAGCAAGGGCCAAAGGTATACTACCGCGAAACCGAGTTAACAACTTTTTTAGGTAACGAACTCCGCCGAGGATGTTTTCCCTGGGATCAAAGGAATCTGTAACCCCTAAATCCCTTGCGGTCCCCGGCATGATTTGCATCAACCCACGGGCGCCGGAACGCGAAACAGCATTAGGATCATAATCCGACTCTACCCTAATGATGGCTTTAATCAAGGAAAATGGCACATCATATTTGCGGGCAGCTTCTGCAATATACGAATCATAACGATTAGATGGTTGGACCCAATCGGGAACAACCTCATAAATGTAGACCTCATACTTCTGGGATGTAGGTACATTTGAAAAGTGGATAGTGCCGTCGCTATCCACGTAGCGATAGATATCAGCCTGTATTGGTACAGGCGCCAACAATACCAAACACTGGATCAATACGTACCACAGAGTTTTCTGCCCTATCACGAGGCCCTTTTTATCCGATCAAGATATTTGTCCCGACACTTTGTGCTACAGAAATAGACCCTTTCTCCGTCTATTACCTCTTTGATCCCGTTTTTTTTGGGAAAATATATCTCGCACAATGGGTCTTGAACCATGATATCATCAACCACGGCCAAATCCTCGTCTCTATCAGGCCGGCAAGACACCGGTCCCGAAATTATCAATGTCTTAAATACCCGGTAACCCAGGTAGATTAAAAGGGCGAGTATTAGAATTCTCATTCCAGAAATGTAACCTTTTTTGCATCTTTTAGGTTAGACAACAACCAATGGACCGTTTGTCCAACTTTGGGATGCATTAGTTCAGGGGCTATATCACAAAGGGGTCTTAATACAAACCGTCGTTCATGCAACCTTGGGTGTGGTATTTTCAATTTGGCTGTCTGCACGATGAGATCATCAAAAAAAAGGATATCCAGGTCCAGAACCCTGGGGCCGAACCTAGGACCTCCATGTCTCCGGCCTAACCTTTGTTCAATAGCTTGAAGTTGTTTGTGCAAGGCCTTTGGTTCAAGACCCGTACGGATTCGAATAACGCCATTTACAAACCAGTCTTGATCTTCCAGCCCGACCGGTTCAGTCTCATAAAAGAAGGATTGCACATCCAAAGTACAATTCTCACAGGCACTGACAGCTGCAATTGCCTTGCGACAGGTATCAACCTTTTTGCCAATATTTGATCCTACACCTATGTAGGCTATATGAAAATTGTCATTCAGCGCCACTGCTTAAAAACTAAACCTATAATTTAGTGTTTTTGATCCTTTCCACCACCTCTTTCATCCGCTCTTTTGCCACAGTAAGGGCCATACGAATATATCCCTCACCTGCACTGCCAAAGCCGTTACCTGGTGTAGTAACGATACCAGCATCTGACAAGAGACGACTTGAAAATTCCGCTGAACTGTAACCTTTTGGCACATCCATCCAGACGTAAAAGGTTGCCCTCGGTTTTTCCACAGACAACCCGAGTGAACGCAGGCCTCCTACTAATATATCTCGGCGCTCTTGATAGGTCCGGCACATCTGATCTACACAGGCCTGGTCCCCCTTCAGGGCTGCAACCCCGGCAATCTGTACCGCCTGGAATACGCCTGAATCAATATTGCTTTTGACCTGGCCCAAGGCATTGACAAGGTCCGCACAACCAACAGCAAAGCCAATGCGCCAGCCAGTCATATTGTAAGTCTTGGAAAGAGAATGAAATTCGATGCCGACACTCTTAGCACCATCCACTTCAAGAAAACTCGTCGGCTTAAAGCCATCGTACGACATCTCAGAATAGGCCGCATCGTGACACACAATAATGTCATGCTTATCTGCAAAGGCCACCACAGAGTCAAAAAACTCTTTTGTGGCCACGGCTGCGGTAGGATTGTTCGGATAATTAATGAACATCATCTTGGCCCTTTTGACCACTTCGGAGGGAATCGACTCTAGGTCAGGCAAAAAGCTGTTCTCCTTTAAAAGATCTATAAAATATGGCTCCCCCCCGGCAAACTGGGTTCCAATATGATAGACAGGATAACCAGGGCTGGCAACAAGGGCTATGTCGCCAGGATTTATTAGGGCTAACGGGATATGGGCAATCCCTTCCTTAGACCCAATCAGGGTAACAACCTCGCTATCAATGTCCAAGGACACGTTAAATCTACCTCTATACCACTCTGCCACTGCGGCATTGAAATCAACCATGCCTGAATAGGATGGGTACCGGTGGTTGGCAGGATCTTGGGCCGCACTTTTAAGCGCCTCTATTATGTGCGGAGGTGTGGGAAGATCCGGATCGCCTACACCAAGATCGATAATGTCTACTCCCTTCGCACGAACCTCTTCTTTTTGACGATCCAGTTCCTTAAAAAGATAGGGTGGAAGGCGTTTCAGCCTTTCAGCTTTTTCAATCCTCAATTTCTCCTCCTTCTTGAAGACTGTTTCCGGTTACCCCTCAGCCGCCTCTTTCCACAAACTTCCTTCATAGACAACCTTTGTCTCTCCCTCCAAGAATACATCGCGAAAGAGGCTATTGTCCTTTTCAAAATGGATCAGCAGGACCTCATTTCCCCTTGTATGCATAGTTACAGGGGAATCGGCAATGTCTTTTGCCGAGGCAATAAGGGCAGCTGCTACAGACCCTGTCCCACATGCGAGGGTCTCATCTTCGACACCCCGCTCATAGGTACGAATGGCAAAGGCGCCATCATCTAACGGCTGAACAAAATTTACATTTGTACCTTCCGGAACATAATGTTTATGATACCTTATCTGCCTGCCCGTTTCAAAAACCCTGGCTTCCTCGATGTCGTTTACCCGGATCACAACGTGGGGAACCCCTACCGTAACGCTACTGACGATCAAGGCATGCCCATCTACATCTAACGGATAATCAAGTTCCGCCGCAGATGGTTGAGGCATTTCCAATTTAACCCGCTTTCCCGTAACTTCGGCCCTAATAACCCCGGCTTTGGTTTCGAAGCTAAGTGCGGGGCCCGCGATGCCCTTTAGATGGGCAAGTCTCGCCACACACCGCCCACCATTGCCGCACATCTCCACCTGGCCACCATCTGCATTAAAAAAACGCCAACTAAAATCAGCCCTATCTGAATCTTCAACAAGGATGAGACCATCAGCTCCTACCGAGTGGCGCCTACGACAAATCAAAGCAATCCATTTGCCAAGGTTTTCTTCATCAACAATTCTGTTGCGATTATCCACCAAGATGAAATCGTTGCCGCTGCCACTCATCTTGTAGAAAGGAATTTTCTCCTGTGACATGTTTGACAATCTCGTAAAAAGTCGTAAAACGCCTTTTTACTCGGCGTGAGAGGGATAGCCCTCCCACGCCATTTGAAGTGAATTCAAATGGTCCCACCCCTACCCCAGGCCGGGGCTTAGCCGCCCTCGGCCTGTTGATGGACTTTTTGCAAGTCCATCATGTTTGACTACCTCAAATATGGAGGAACAGACTCGCCTGCAATCAAGTCCTCATAGGTTTCGCGTTTTCTGACCACGTGAAATTGATTCTTTTTGACCATCACTTCAGCTACCCTAGGCCTGGAATTGTAATTGGAAGACATGACAAATCCATACGCACCTGCACTCATAGCTGCCAACAGATCCCCTGATTGGCAGCGGGCGATCTTGCGATCCTTCGCCAGAAAGTCGCCGGACTCACAAATTGGGCCTACCACATCCGCTTTTATGGTCTCTTTCTCATTTCTCACTACCGGCTCTATGGCATGAAAGGCGTCATAGAGAGAGGGCCGTACAAGATCATTCATTGCCGAATCGACAATCACAAAGTCCTTGTTCTCTCCTTTTTTCGTATAAAGCACCTTGGTGACAAGTATCCCGGCATTGCCTACAATAACACGTCCGGGCTCAAAGATGAGCGTAACACGAGAATCACCCAAAGTGGCCAAAACCGCCTTCCCATATTCACTGGGATGGGGAGGCAATTCCTGGTCATAAGTAATACCAAGCCCCCCGCCCAGGTCAAGACAGGAAATGCAAATACCCAAGCCCTCCAAGATAGCTATAAGTTCTTGGATACGCCTTAAGGCATCTACAAAAGGTTCCACCTGTGTGATCTGTGAACCGATATGACAACTGACACCTTTAACTTCTACATGAACACAGGCATTGGCCGCCTTGTAGGCTTCTACGACCGCATCCTTATCTAACCCAAACTTGTTTTTTTTAAGACCTGTCGAGATGTATGGATGTGTCTTCGGGTCTACATCCGGGTTAACTCGAAGAGCTATTGGCGCCTTCTTGTCCAAGCGAGCAGCACATCGATCTATCTGTTCCAGCTCCTCAAAAGATTCCACATTAAACATGAGAATACCTGACTCAAGAGCATATTTGATCTCGTCTTCCCGCTTTCCTACTCCGGAGAACACAATCTTGTCTGCCGGAACACCTGCCTTTAAACCACGGAAGAGTTCTCCGCCTGACACAATGTCCAATCCACCACCAAGGGTTGCAAAAAGTTTCAACACTGCCTGATTTGAGTTAGACTTGGCAGAAAAGCAAACCAGATGTGGCGCCTTTTCAAAGGCCTTTTCAAAGGCCAAAAAATGCTGCCGGAGCGTAGCATGACTATACAGATAAAAAGGTGTGCCAACCTGTCCGGCAATTTCTGCAATAGCAACGTCCTCGCAATACATTTCGTTGTTCTTGTAGTGAAAGTGATGCATGATGAATCTTTACTCTAACTCCGGCAATACTTTAACAATATTGGAATCATTGCTCACGCCACCGCTTTTGTGATAGACTTTTACTTTGTAGGCATATTTATATCCAGGCTTAACCCTGTCATAAAATGTAACAACATTTCCCTCTATCCGGGCCGGTTCTGAACTGTCCAGTTTGATTTCAGCCAACCCACTAAAAGGTATTGGGCACCCGGAACATGTCTCTGTAGAATCGCCGGCCTCATGTCTAAACACCTTAAATCCCTCTATTCCATCAAAGACGCTTCCATCCTTGGTGGGAACAGACCAGTTCAACCACACCTTCTCCCCGATGACTTCCGCCTTCAGATCCTTGATTGCAGGCGGTATAACCGTTTCAGGCGGCACAGGCGGTCCCTTCCTGCCGCATCCTCCATGAAAAAGCAAAAACGCCAAAAGCATTAAAACAACCCCGCCTGCCTGACACCTTTTTGCCATTCTTAGAGGACTCATTTGTGACCGGTTGTTTCTCCGGCTATAACTTTCTTTGCCTTCTGGATGGCCTCAAGCACATTCTCTGTGGCTGTACCACCTGTGGAAAGCCGCCTGTCAAT
>MAVP01000073.1 GCA_001751075.1 Desulfobacterales bacterium S7086C20
GGAATCTCGTATTTGCGCACCACCTTGGCTATGTTTTCCAGGATATCCGGTGTTACCAACCCCATGGGTGTTCTGGGTACAATGGCATAACTCTTTTTGTCTCGTTGCATAATAGCACCTTTTGGTCTGTCAGACATCCTTTCCTCCTTCTCTGCGTTCTCTGGCGGCTCTGTTGTGAACAAATCAAAAAGCCCCGCAAAAAGGCCGGGGCTTCTCACAACAAAAGAAAGGTGATCCCTCTCTTAATGTGGGGGACCACCTCTTTTGCATTTTTTAGTACGGCCCAGTGCTCATAACCGTGCTGAGCTCCTCAATCTTGTTGTGTTTGAGCCGATAGTTGTAGATTGCTTCCATATCCTGATATACTTGAAAAACCTGGAAAAAGCCGTGCCAGTGGGCATAATCAGGAGCATTCATCGCGGCGCCCTGGCGCGCCCGTCTGCCGGTATGGTGCCACAGGTAGTACATAAGTTCCTGAAATCCATCCCTCCAGGCATCCTTTTTTAGAAGGCCTTTTTTCTCTAGCTCGCCCTTCATCTTGACCGCGCCTGCCCAGTACTTGTTGTATAGTTCCACGGAATTGTCCAGCGTTGTCCTCTGCACTTGGGTGTGTGTAGGACCATGGCAGTTTGCACAAACCTTTCTCATGAGTTTGTCACCTTTTTCGCCATCACCACGCTCGCCGCTTCTGATCACGCTCTTCTTATGCATCAGATCCCATTTTAGGCGGTCATTGACACTGTGCGTTGTTTCCAACTCACCAATGCCGCTCATATGACATGTGGCACAGGTCGGAGCCGTATAGTCACCCGGTTCCCATGTATCAGGCGCGCTATCAAACCGCCAGTCATCGCCATGAGATAGATACTGCTGACCGTGCTTGCTTTCAAAGTAAATCTCGATATTAGGATGATCCGGTCCGAGATGGCAGGCGCCGCACGCCTCGGGTTTTCTGGCATCGGCAATAGAGAACTTGTGCCTGGTATGACACACTGTACAAGTTCCTACTGAGCCATCGGGATACCTGGTACCGACCCCGCCGGGCCATGTCTCATTTATGGGTTTATTGTCCGGCCCAAGTTCCACTGTGGTACCATGGCACATCTGGCAACCGGAAGCCCGTGGGGCCCGATTGTATCCGGTAGCACCTTCCGGGGTGCCTTTAGTCCAGGTAAATTTTGTTTTGTCCATAAACCCGGCGCCTTCATAATCAAACTGCAATTTTACAAGCTTTCCACCTATTTTTGTAATATCCATCACTGCCTTACTGGCAAGCGCTGCATGACCGCTTTTCAAGAATTGCTCGACTTCCTGAGGATGACACCTGGAACATGTCTTTGATGAGACCATTGGTGAGATGTACGTTTTGGTACCCTTGAGGCCTTCACACTGGCTTGCCATGGGTGAGCTTTTCTCCACTACATGGCAGTCGTAGCATGAAACCCCGGCATGGCTCATATTGCTTGTTTTCCACGACTCAACGGTTCCGGGTATCTTCTTGGCATGACATTCGATACAGCTCAAGGCCTCTTTGGTAAAACCCCTTTTTATAACAAGTTCCTTCAGGCCTGCCAGGTTGGGAGCTTGGGCCGCAAGGGCAACAGCAGATATCCCAACCAATAAGAGTGTAAGAGAGGTGATCCCGATCTTTCTAGGTAAATGCTTCATGTTTTCCCCCTTTCAATCATACTATGTTTTCTTAAAGAAGTTATTGGCTGTTTCTATCATATCCTTGTGGCCAACATGTGGATGACATTCAGCGCATTTCTTCGTCGTAGCCCCGCGCAAATAGGCGCGATGGGCAATGAATCCGCCGGAACTCATCCCTGGAGGAGTCAAGACGTGGTGACAGCGTCGACAGGCACTGTCAAAGGTGAATTTCAGGCGGTTCTTTTCCGTGGCGCCGGCCCAGTCGTATGTCTGCGGGTCAATATACATGTTATGTATAATATCACTTGTGCCTGTACGACCCTTGACCATAAAGAACTGAAAGAAATTGCCGTGCGGCAGATGACAATCCACACACTGAGCGGCAAACCCTTGCGGGTTCTGCCCACCGTGTACCGCCTGTTGCCACGCCGTCCTAAAGGGTGTCATGACATGGCAAGTAACACAAAAAGTGTCAGTATTGGTGGTTTCAATCATAAAACCGGATGCCAGCACTGTCACCGCCGTCAAAACAACGCCGATGATCGCTCCGAACCACCAACCCTTCTTGCCGCCAGGCTTTTTTGAACTTTTTGCTGATGACATCTAATCACCTCCTTTTTTACCATATTCATATTTTCTTCACGCGTGCTTTTGGCTTTCGTAGGAGATATCAAAAAAAGAATAATCTGGCAAGCATTGAAAATAAATATGTGAAAACAGCCAAGAAACGAGAAAACTCCAACTTTGACGGTTTCGCAAAAAATCTTTTGTGATAGACATTGGGTATTTAGGGGAAAAAACAGTTGATGCCTTCTAGCCGATGACGAACTCACGCTGCCGGCTTTTTTCTCTCCAGGATCTCGCCCCTTGTACTTATCATCACTATTTCCATGGGAACTTTCTTGCCTGCCATCTTCATGCCTTTGTCCACGATGATGGGCAGACCGTTGCAGCAAGGCACTTCCATCACAACGATCGTGACGGTCTTGATGTTTGCTGAATTGAAGATCTCGGCAAACCGCTGGATGTATTCCTCGGCATCGTCGAACTTGGGACACCCCACCAAAACCACCCTTCCTTTTAAAAAATCTTGGTGGAAATTGGGATAGGCAATAGGGGTACAGTCCGCTACCACCAATAAATCAGCCCCTTTCAGAAACGGTGCGCCAGCAGGTACTAATCTGATTTGAACAGGCCAGTGGGAAAGGGCAGAAAGCTGGGTCTTGTGTACAACCGGCTCATTGGCCTCCTGGCAGGGCAGAAAGGTTTGGAGCTGAGCCGAAGGACATCCACGCGGCAGGGTAGTCTCCTTCAGATGCTCCTCTTGGGCTTTTGAACTCAAATATTGCTCAACAGCTGCCTCATCAAAGTCTTCTGCTTCCCGTTCCACCACGGAAAGCGCCCCAGTGGGACATTCTCCAAGGCAGGCGCCGAGGCCATCACAGTATCTATCTTCGACCAGTTTGGCTTTGCCGTCGATGATCTGGATGGCCCCCTCGGCACAAGAGGGAACGCACTGGCCGCAGCCATCACAAAGCTCCTCGTCTATTTCAATTATCTTCCTCATTACCTTCATTTTCCATCTCCTAACAAAACCTTCCGGGCCAACTTCTTTCCAGCTTCAGTAAACATCTTCTTGTCGATGATGCCTGCCAACCTCTCACTTCCGGCCCCCTCTTCCTTTTGTTGCTCCTCCAAATTGACTACCAGGTCTGCATCGTATATGATCTTGAAATTCAAGGTCTCCTCTTTTCTAGGCCAATGGTGGTGACCCACAATGTCGCAGACCTCCTCTATTAGTTCTTCTCTTGCCCCCAGTCTTGTAAGTATCTCTCTTGCAATAGGAGGTCCTTCTTTGTGCTGATATCGGGCAGATGTACTGTTGTACTTCCGCTCAGCTTCGTGAATGCCGATATCGTGGAGGTACGCTGCGCACAAGACTACGGCAGGATGCCCCTTTTCTTCTTTGACAATTCGTTCAGCGTATCTAGCCACACCGGCGGCATGGCCTATACGCTTGAAATCATGTCCAAAATAGCGCTTCATTTCAATGGCTACCCGGTCCTTCAAGAAATCCTCTTTTTGGGCCAGCAGTTCAGGCGGCAGGTCTCCTAGACACTGCTCAGCATATTGACAATATGAGGCACATCCAAAATCCATCTTTGGATTCAGGAACTTGTGCCCGCACTTCTTGCACCTGCGAGCTGAGTCGTCTTTGAAAAATTCGACCGCTACTCCGCATTCAGGACATTTTGCCTCAAAAATCGCCCCCGGCTTCCAGTATCGCATGTCCTGTCCAGGACATTTCATATCCCCATTCTCCGAAGTTTCATGTTTTACGCAACATTAGTTTCTAATTCCCTGCCATCATCGCCTCAACATCTTCCTCAACTGTACCGGTCGCCTTGATATCAAATTTTTCGATCAGGACATTCAGTACGGTTGGAGATACGAATGCTGGAAGTGTTGGCCCAAGACGGATGCCCTTTACTCCCAGGTATAGTAGGGCAAGAAGAACTGCCACGGCCTTCTGCTCATACCACCCTATGTCAAAAGAGATTGGAAGCTCATTGATATCATCCAATCCAAAAACCTCCTTTAACTTGAGAGCTATAACAACAAGAGAGTACGAATCGTTGCACTGCCCTGCATCAAGGACCCTTGGAATACCGCCTATATCACCCAGATCGAGTTTATTGTAACGATACTTGGCACAACCTGCGGTAAGGATCACAGCATCAATGGGAAGCGCCTTTGCCACCTCGGTAAAATACTCCCTGGACTTATGACGCCCATCGCAACCAGCCATCACCACAAACCGTTTGATGGCTCCTGATTTCACTGCATCGACAACCTTGTCCGCCAGTGCAAGCACCTGTTTGTGGGCAAAACCACCTACGATCTTGCCTGTTTCGATCTCAATAGGAGGCTTGCATTTCTTTGCCGTCTCTACGACTTTAGAGAAATCCTTTACCCCGCCCGCCGGCCTGTCCGAAATATGTTTTGCCCCAGAATAACCAACTACACCTGTGGTAAAAAGCCTGTCCAGGTAAGTGTTATCTTTCTTAAGCGGAACAAGACAATTAGTGGTCAATATGATCGGGCCGTTGAAGGATTCAAATTCTTTGTTCTGATGCCACCAGGAGCCACCATAATTCCCCACAAAATGATCATACTTTTTGAACTCCGGATAATAATTTGCAGGGAGCATCTCACCATGGGTGTAAACATCTACTCCTGACCCTTGAGTTTGTTTCAGAAGCTCCTCCATATCCTTTAGATCATGACCGCTGATAAGGATACCGGGGTTGTTTCTCACACCTATATTTACTTCAGTAATCTCCGGATCTCCATAAGACGATGTGTTCGCCTTGTCCAATAAAGCCATAGTGTTAACCGCGAATTCCCCTGCCTTCATGACCATGGCCACCATGTCATCCACTGAAAGATCTCTTGTGGTAGATGCCAGGGCCTCCATGATAAATCCATAGATATCATCGTCCTCGTATCCAAGTATTGCAGCATGGTCTGCATAGGCAGCAATACCTTTGCAACCGATGATCAGAAGTTCCCTTAAGGACCTGACATCTTCGTTTTCAGTAGCAAGGACGCCGATATCTTTTGCCTTTTCGTAAAACTCAGCATCGTCATCTGAATACCATACAGCCGAATTATGTAATTGTTCTGAAAACTCCGCTCCGTTCTTTTCCTTGTATGCGGCCAGGAACTTTGTTTTGATTTCCTCACGGATTTTCAGGCCTTTTTTAATGGTATCAATAAACCAGTCGTTTTTCCAATTCACGTTTGTGATGGTCGAAAAGAGTCCCTGCGTTACAAAAAGGGCAGTTTCCCTGTCTACAATACCGAGTTCTTTTGCCTTTTCCCCATAAAGGGAAATTCCTCTCAGGACATAAATCAACAGGTCCTGAAGATTGGCAAGCTCCTCCGGTTTCCCACAAACTCCTTTTACCGTACAGCCCTTGTTTTTGGCTGTCTCCTGACACTGAAAACAAAACATAATCATTCCTCCTTTTGTAGAATTTTGGGTTTGGGGATTCATAACTGAATCCAGGTTTAGTTCCAACTTTAAGATCAGTTTAGATTATTTCATTATTCTATGCATTGACTTAGGTCAAGAGATGATGATAATTTGTGAGAAAGAAACCCATGAAGAAAAAAAGTGTCGAAATCATTGCCAAATCTCTCCTGTTTGACGGTCTGACTGAGAAAGAAATAGATCGAATCGGACAGATTGCCATTGCGAAACATTTAAATAAGGGCCGATCCATCTTTTCAGAAGGAGATGATGGCAACGGATTCTATTTAGTCTCAGATGGGTTGGTGAAAATCTACAAAATTTCCATAGACGGCAAAGAGCAGATCCTCCATATCCTGGGTCCCGGAGAACCATTTGGTGAAGTACCGGTCTTTGCTGGCCAGAGATTCCCGGCAAACGCTGAAACTATCACCGAAAGTCACGTGCTCTTTTTCCCTCGCCACGCCTTTATTGATCTCATCACCAATAACCCGTCCTTGGCCTTGAACATGCTTGCTGTCCTGTCGGTTAGGCTCCGTCAGTTCACGACCCAAATTGAAAACCTAACCTTGAAAGAGGTTCCCGCCAGGCTGGCTGCCTATCTGATCTACCTGGCGGAGGAGCAGGAAAAACAAGACTCTGTCACCCTTGATATTTCCAAGGGACAACTCGCAAGTCTCCTGGGCACAGTTCCTGAGACCCTATCACGAATGTTCGCAAAAATGAACAGCAGTGGGTTAATCGAAGTAAGAGGTCCTGAAATCAGATTTCGAAAGCGCATCGAACTGAAAGAACTGGCGGAGCGAGGAAGACAGGCGTAATGGCGAACATCGAAAATAGGGAAAATAGCGGGGTCACACCTACACTTTTGACAAAACGTCTATAGGTGAAGACGTTTGTGCAAGACGTGTCCTGCTTCTCAATGTCAAAACGTCTTCCATCTCTTAGTCCCCTCTCCCACTCCTTTTATGAGCAACCTTAAAGCAGGGGAAGAGTTTGGAGAAATCCTTGATCGGTGTTTGACTATAGCAAGGACAACGATGCCAGCCAAGAGCAACAGGGCTGCAATAAAAGCCACAAAATGGAATGATAGAAATGCGACTATCATCAAAGCCAAGAATATTAGAAATAGCCCCGGCAAGAAGCTTCTTGTAGGGACATCCTAAAGGAAATCAACTACCACGCTGCTCGACTGAAGGAAAGTCCACAATGTCTGACATGAATGTCACAATACCTGTAACGGGAATGACCTGTGCGAACTGCGCTCTAAATATCGAGCGAAACATCAGGAAGCTTACAGGAATCAAAGAGGCAAATGTGAATTTTGCCACGGAACAGGCACAGGTTTCTTTTGATCCCCAGCAGGTTCAACTGGACCAGGTCACCGCTCGCATTCGAGACGCAGGTTTTGGGGTGGCTACAGCCAGCCTGGAACTCCCGATTACCGGGATGTCTTGTGCCAACTGTGCGGCAAATATAGAAAGGACTTTGAAGAAAAAGGTTTCCGGCGTGGCACAGGCATCAGTCAATTTTGCAACTGAACGCGCCTTTGTCGAGTACATTCCCACGATTGCTACCGTAGACAGCATTATTGGTGCCATAGAAAAGGCTGGGTTCGGGGCTTTACTACCAGATGATGGCCCCGGGGCTGAAGATGCCGAGCTTGCCGCACGCATAGGCGAAATCAAAGATCAAACCCGCAAGTTTCTCATTGGTGTGATATTCACAGTACCCCTGTTTACTCTGAGCATGGGCAGAGATTTTGGCCTTTTGGGGCCGTGGAGTCACGGAATTTGGGTCAACTGGCTGTTTCTTGCCCTGGCAACGCCTGTGCAGTTTTACACTGGTTGGGATTACTACAGGGGGGGGTGGAAAAGTCTGAAGAACGGCAGTGCGAACATGGACGTATTAGTAGCCATGGGCTCGTCAGTTTCTTATTTCTATTCTCTTGTGGTTCTCCTGTCTCCTTCCATCGGGGAACACGTATACTTCGAGACATCTGCTGTCATTATTACTTTGATCAAGCTTGGCAAAATGCTGGAAGCCAGGGCCAAGGGGCGAACCGGCGGCGCCATCCGAAAACTCATGGGACTTCGCCCGCAAAAAGCCACCATCATTTCAGAGGGGAGCGAGGAGGAAATCCCGCTGTCCAGGGTCCGGGTGGGAGATGTGGTCGTTGTCAGGCCTGGTGAAAGTATGCCGGTTGATGGAGTGGTAATCAACGGCGAATCGGCCGTGGACGAATCCATGTTGACAGGCGAGCCTATTCCAGTTGACAAACAGCCAGGGGATCAAATTGCCGCGGGAACCATCAACGCAGAGGGTATGCTCAAGTTTGAGGCAACCGGGGTTGGGGAAAACACGGCACTAGCCAGAATCATTCGGCTGGTTCGAGAGGCCCAGGGGAGCAAGGCCCCCATTCAGGCCCTGGCTGATCGGGTGGCGGCGGTTTTTGTGCCTGCAGTTATCGGAATAGCCGTTCTCACCTTTATCCTCTGGTGGACAATTGAAGGAGAGTTCGTCCCGGCTATGATACGGATGGTAGCGGTCCTAGTCGTTGCCTGCCCTTGCGCTCTGGGGCTTGCCACGCCAACGGCTATCATGGCCGGCACAGGCAGAGGTGCCGATAAAGGCATCTTGTTCAAGAAGAGCGAGGCACTGGAGACGGCAACGAAATTGGAGACGATCGTTCTCGACAAGACCGGGACGATCACCATAGGCAAACCGACCGTAGTGAATGTCATCCCGTTGAACGAACACTTTCAAGATGCCGAAAAGCTTCTGAGGTTCTGCGCTTCTGCTGAGAAGGGTTCGGAACACCCCCTGGGCCGGGCCATTGTAGATGAGGCGCGGGAAAGAGGCATCAATCTTTTTGAGCCGGAAGCCTTCCGTGCCTCTGGTGGCCTTGGAGTCCAGGCGATAATTGATGGCGAACTGGTCAGGGTAGGAAAGCCGAAGTGGTTCGATGATGTGGGCATAAACATTGACATGGCCAAAGAAGCTGTTAGTTCTCTTCAGAAAGAGGGAAAAACGGTGATGGTCGTAACAACCGGAAACACTGTCTCGGGCCTGATAGCGGTTGCAGATGCCGTGAAGGCGGATTCCTTAGAAGCTATTGAAGAACTCCACCGGCTCAGTTTGTCGGTGGTCATGCTTACGGGGGATAACCAGCAGACTGCAAGAGCGATTGCGGATGAGGTGAATATAGACGAAACGATCGCAGAGGTACGACCTGAGGAGAAATCGTTAAAGATCAAAGAATTGCAGAATCGAGGTGAGAAGGTGGCAATGGTAGGCGATGGCATCAACGATGCCCCCGCTCTGGCCCAGGCAGATATTGGCATGGCAATCGGATCGGGAACCGATGTGGCCATGGAGACGGCTGATATTATCCTGGCGAGCGGTAGCCTTGCCGGTGTTGCAAAGGCCATTCAACTAAGCAGGGCCACCATGAGGACCGTAAGGCAGAATCTGTTCTGGGCTTTTTTCTACAACATAGTTCTTATCCCCATTGCTGCAGGTGTTCTGTATCCCATGGCCTTCCTGCCCGGATTTTTCAGGCAGCTCCACCCCATCCTGGCCGCGCTTGCCATGGCCCTGAGCAGCATAACAGTCGTTTCAAATAGTCTGCTGCTTTATAGGGCCAAAATACGCTAGCCCCCCTTGATATGATGATACTAACAACATTTTGGGCGCGGTCACCAAGGCGGGACTCAATGTCTCTCACAAAAGACTTTTTACGACTCTGTCAAAGCGGAATTTTTAATTGAGCACGATTTTATGGTTGTTTACGTGACCAACGAAGCCATTACTAAGAACCGTGCTCTACTAGATGGCCGGTGGGATAAGCACGACGACAAAGATGCGGCAAATGTGGCGGACCTTATCTCGCAGGGTAAGTGCAACTATTATGATTTGCCCGACATTGAATTACGAGATGTTCGTAGTCTGCTTTCGTTACGCAGGAGATTGAAAAGACAAGAACACGGTACGAGGACATAGGACGTCCCCAAACCTACAGGAGGACTACAGAATATCCCATCGACATGTCCCATCGACTGGGATTGACAGAATGAAATATATAATATATGCTGAAACTTGCAGTCGAAAAAGGAAGGAGTTGGGTTTTCGACACGATGAAATCTGTTTCTGAAATCAACCTTGTTCTTCAACGACATTTGGATCAACTACGGCAAGAATTCCATGTGGCCCAAATCGGGGTCTTTGGCTCAACCGTGATGGGAGAACACAATACTGAAAGCGATATCGATATCCTTGTGGAGTTTTCGCACCCCATCGGTTTTGTTGGTTTTATTCGGCTGGAAAACCACCTTAAAAGGATTCTCGGGACCAAGATTGATCTCGTTTCCCGTAAAGCACTGAAGCCACACATCGGCAGACGAATTCTTGAGGAAGTCCAGTATGTCACCTAAGAGGGAAATCCGTGATTACCTCAATGACATCCTGAATGCAATATTTCATAATAGACAACTTTTTGGCTGAATGGATCAAGGAAGTGGTTAAGAAATGGTAGAGAACCCAAATATTGATCCTTGCCTCAGCTGCGCCACGCACTAAGCATCCGTTCGAATATCAAATCAGCCAAGAGTAAGATTATGCCAACATATGGCATTTGTTTTCCACTGCTGTGTCCCAATTGGCCCTTGTGTAAGAAATGAACCCCAAACACATGTTGGCTAACTATATAGATTTATAGTATAATTAAAAAAATGCCTGAATCAACCGTTTTTGCATGATTTTTGCACCTAATGGATCTCGGTTGGGGTCTTGGTTTAACGACATTCGCGCATTCTGAACTGACATCTGAAATGAGACTATCTGTTTGGCAGACCTCCTATTGACCTTGATTCTGAAAAGTGTTTCCCCGCCCCTATCTTGACCGAATATACATGAAGTCTTGCTGGGAAATTCCAGCTTAGGGTTCACTCAAAAATAAGTTCGCAGAATTGGCGCTCAGATTTGGGTTAGATTTGTCCGATCCGATAGAGCAAAACCACAGGACACGAAGTGAAGCTGCAGCGCTATAGCAGGCTATTTCGAGGATTTTGTGAATGAGAATCGGGCAAAGATAGCCTGAAGCTGAGATGCCAAAATGTGAAGTTATTTTTGAGTGAGCCCTCAACCACTTTAAGAAACGTTGAGCCTCACTGTGTTCTTGTCTTTACCTCGCTAGAGGAATGCAGGCGGGCCAAGCCCCAGCTGTCATGGCGAGGATCGAGGGCCTTGGATTGGCAGATCAGGCCTTTCGGGTTCGCACCATGAAGGCTGGGTGAATATGAAAAGGGGGAATCTTGGAATGAGAAAGTTAAAAAATCGATGCCTTGAAACCAAGTGGCACGAGACAAATCCACTCAAAACCTTAAGCGTCATGTTGATCGCCCTGGCCGCAGTTACAGGCATGGGTGCGCTTGAGGCTGTTTTTGCCAGCACTGGCAATCCGGTGGTAAAAAAGGCAAACAAGAAAGCGAATA
>MAVP01000074.1 GCA_001751075.1 Desulfobacterales bacterium S7086C20
AGCAGCAACATACAGGATGCCTAATGGTGGAAAGCTAATACCTATAGCGCGAAAGGTGCCTATGGCGGAGGGATTGAGAAGAAGGACTCGCATATCAGATCATTTTTGTTAAATGAGAGATACTTGACAGGGAGTTAATTACCTGATTTAGTGTCTGAATGAAAACTGTTATTTTTTCCAAGATCAAGGAAAGCGAAAATGATAACCACCCCGCTTAAATACAACGGGACAGGCATCCATACATTGAGTATTTCGTGGCTTATAATTTGAGCCTGTCGAAGCGAAGCGTAGATCCCGCTCAGCGGGGACGTAGAGATTGGGGAAAATAACAGTTTTCGGTCGGGCACTATTTAGTAATTTACCTTATTCAATCCTTTTAGCCCCAATATTTGTCTAGCCTCATCAGGGGTCGCTGGCTCGATGCCTAACTCCTTGGCAATCCTGATGATCTTTTCTACCTGCTCTGCGTTACTTTTTGCCATGACTCCTTTTTCCAGATAAAGATTGTCTTCCAAACCCACACGGACATGACCACCTATGAGTAAGGATTGGGTGCAGATTGGAAACTGGGCTCGACCCGCAACACAGACAGAGAACTCAAAATCGCCGATTAACCTCTTTGCATAGTCTACCAAGAACATCAGATTTTCACAGCTCGGCGTGATCCCGCCCAAAACACCCATGACAAATTGAACATAAACCGGTTTCTGGAGATACCCCCTTGCAATTAAATTGGCTATGTTATTAATCATTCCAGAGTCATAGACTTCAAGCTCAGGTTTTGTTTCACATTTTTTGAAGGACTCACTGAATTCACGTAAGGTCTTAAACGTATTTGCAAAAATAAAATCCTCGGTCATTTTTAGATATTTTGGCTCCCAGTCATACTTCCAGTCCTTCCACTTCTCCATTGCCTGGAACAGAGCAAAGTTCACGGAGCCAGCATTGAATGATGCCAGTTCAGGGCTAAGTGTGGCCACGGTCTGTACACGTTCCTCTGCAGACATCCCTAATCCTCCGCCCGTGGTCAGGCAGAGAATGATATCACATTTGGCTTTTACGGTGCTGGCGATTTCTCGAAATATATCCAGATCAGTAACCGGCTGTCCTGTTTTTGGATCTCTGACGTGGACATGGCACACTGTCCCCCCAGCTTCATGAACCGCAAGGATTTCATCAATGATTTGTTCTGGTGTAATGGGTAGATAAGGGGACATGGTTGGCGTATGAATACTTCCTGTAATAGCTGCAGTAATAATTCTTTTTTCCATTAACTTTCTCCTTATTGGTTTGGAAGCATAATTCTTAAAAGGGCTAAACCGTCGCCGGTACTTTAGGCATAGCGCTCCGGGTTCACTCTCAATTCTTCGAGGAAGTCATCAACGATTCGTTCCTGGTCGTATTCTGAATTCCAGTTCCATTCCTTCCTGGCAATACTGTCGTCAACGGGGAGTGCAAGTTTATCGACAACTTTTTGAATTTCCGGGTCCGGTTTAAAATCGATTTGGGCTGCAGGAATTCTATCTTTAACAACGTCTGCCAGATCTTGGGCGCTGGCAATCGGAGTGGCACCACCAACTACATAATTCACCATCTTGATGTTTGCTAAAGGAGCTTCGCTCAACTTTACAATAGCTAAGGCGGCATCCTTGAAATACATTGCCGCACATTTAGTTTCAGGTTTCACCCATATAGTAAAGGGATTACCCTTCGCGCATTCCTCGATGGCCCAAGAGGTATATTGGACTATACCGGGAGTTTTAACGCCCGGCCCCACGATGGATGGGTAGCGTAGACCTCTGAAATCCAGGCCATACTTTCGCTTGTAAAACAGTCCCATATGTTCACAAAAAACCTTGGTACACCCATAAAATAGCATGGGACGCTGCAAGGTATAATCGTCAATTACATCTTCACGGATGTCCAAACCATAGGTCGCAAGTGTGCTGGAAAAAAATACCTGGGGCACTTCGAATAATTTCGCTGCCTCAAGCACATGGAAGGTACCCATGGCATTAGCACGAAACGATGCGGCATGGTCCGCATCAGAGGGCACTGAGAGCATGCCCCCCAGATGGTAAATCACATTGGGTCTGTGTTTCTTTACAATATTTAGAACGTGACTAAAATTCCCTAAATCGCCCCGAATTATCTCGACTTGATCCGCTACATCATTCAACAACTTTGTAGAAGGGTTAATGTCAAAAACAACGAGATCTTTCTCTCCTTTCTCCAAAAGCAGGTGCACAATTTGAGCTCCGATAAAACCCGTACCTCCAGTGATGAGCGTACTCATAGCTACCTCCTAATCTATTCCCAATAAAGACTTTTCAACCGATTTAAAAACTCTTGATCGCGTTTTTGGATGGCCTTATCAAGACCAGCCTGTGAAAAATCAACAGTGTAATCGTAGAATCCTTTCCCGCTTTTAACGCCGTCATGTCCTTGAGAAACAAGTTGTTGTAATGCCTTGGGAGGCTCTGTTGAGCTTTGAATTTGAGGAAGCAGGTTTTCGAAGACCGCAAGCCATAGTTTGACCCCTCCCAGATCCATAGTGAGCAGAGGGCCTATGCTGGCTAATCGAAAGCCAATGCTACCCTTCACCGCCTTGTCAATATCCTCGGCGCTGGCCACTCCCTTCTCGTAAAGGTCGAGAACCTCTCTGGCGAGGGCCATCTGAATTCGGTTGACAATGAAGCCGGGAAGTTCCTGCCTGATTTTTACAGGCATCTTCTTTATCTTTTCCAGGAGCTTGTATGCCGTATTTAGCGTCTCTTCACTGGTCCACATTGACTTCACAACCTCTACCGTTGGCACAATGTGCGGGGGATTAAACCAATGAGTGACAACCAGTCTCTCTCTCTTTTTAACCCTCATACCAATCTCCCCCATAGTCAAGGAGGAGGTGTTGCTGGCTATGATAGCATCTTTCCTACAGAAGGATTCAACCTGCTCGAAAAGATCTTGCTTTAGGCTTAAATCCTCTGGGACTGCTTCCACAATGAAATCACTTTCCTCCACGGCATGCCTTAAGTCGACAGTGGTAGACAGCCTTTGAAGGGATAACTCGATATCCTGTTTCTTAATAAGATCAGACTGGGAAAAAAGCCCCAGGTTTTTCTCTATGTGAGCTTTGGCGTTATCCAGGATGGTTTGCTGAATATCATAAAGCATCACGGGATAGCCGCCCATAAGAAAACTCTGGGCTATGCCATGACCCATAATACCGGCCCCAAGAACTGAAATATTTTTTATTTCTTCCAGCTTCACAAATGCCTCCTTCCTGTTAAAAAATCTGTGGGGAAAAATCTCCTGCTTTGCAATCTCTTGATAATACACCGACCTCTTTGAACTGATCCGGGGATTATCCAGGGGTCCTCAATATTTATTACTAAAATCCTGGCTTATTTCATAAGCATTTTGGGCAGCCATAGGCAAATTTGCGGGAAAACGATGATTAGAATGACGACAAGCATTTGAATGCCTACAAAAGGGACAATACCCCGATACATCTCAGGCAGATCCAGCCCGACATTTATTCCCTTCAGGTAAAAGATAGAATAAGCAAAGGGAGGCGTGAGGAATGAAATCTGTAAACTGGTGCAGATAACCAGTCCCACCCACAAGGAATTAAAGCCCAGACTCAAAAGCATTGGAGAAAAAATCGGGACAATAATCATGAGGATGCCGATCCAGTCTATAAACATACCGAGGAACAGAATGATCAAGAGCATTGTGATAAATATCCCCCAGGGGCCCAAGCCCAAGGATACAAGGGTGTTGGTAATTACGTGGCCGCACCCGGCACTTAGAAAAGCTCCAGTGAACAGACTGGCTGCAACGGCGATAAAGACGATCATGGCAGTAATTCTGATGGTGCCATAGCAGTTTTCTTTGAAAGTCTGCCAGGTAAGACCCTTATAAGCCAGGCCTAATAGGGTAGCGCCAATGGCACCTACGGCCCCGGCCTCAGTAGGTGATGCAACACCGAAAAAGATTGATCCTAAGACCAGGAACACGAGAAAAAGAGGTGGAAGGAGATATTTTAAGCCATCTATCAGGGATTCTTTCGTAAATACTTTCAGACGTTCTTCAGTGTGCATACTAGGGCCCATACTGGGATCGATTGCACACCTGATAAGGATATAGATGATGTAAGATAACCCTAATAGCATTCCGGGAACGATGGCCCCGGCGAACATCTGCAGGACAGATACGCCTGCCATGGGAGCGTATAGAATCAGCATAATGGAAGGGGGGATTAGAATCCCAAGGGTGCCTCCTGCGCACACACTCCCGCTGGCAAGAGATTTTGAATACCGGGCCTTGAGCATTGAAGGGACCGCCAACAATCCAATGGCAGTCTCGGATGCCCCCACCACCCCAGTGGTCGCGGCAAAAATCACGGCAAGGACAACTGTAGCCACAGCCAGTCCACCGTTAATTCCGCCCATCCATCTATGTAAGATCCGAAATGCCTTCTCCGCGACTCCCGAGGATTGCATCATGTTGCCCATGAAAATAAAAAGGGGAACCGCTGCCAGGATGTAAGCTGAAAGAATGCCGTCCATAACCCGCGGGGCGATCATGTACATAAACCCCGGCCCTGACGTCAGAAGGCCGAAAAGAACCCCGACAGTGCCTACGCCAAAAGCCAGCGGAAAGCCTGCCAGCAATACCAGCAGGCTCAATATCATCAATATAGTTGTCAGCTCAGGACTCATGGGGCTCTCCTTTTATTGCTACTGTAAGTGCCCTGATGAATTCCGCGATCCCCTGCAGGTAAAAGAGGAAAATGCCAAAGACAATGGCTATCTTAAACGGGGCCAGAGAGGGCCGCCAGACACTCGCATGGCTTGTCTCTCCGTGCATCAGGGCCCAGAGGGCATTTTGGCCGCATTTATAAAGGAGAATAGAAAAGAGTGGGAAGAAGAGGAAGATATAACAGATCACATCCATTTTGGCCTGCCCTCTCGGCGAAAGCCTGCTATAGAAGAGATCCATTCGCACGTGCCCCTTGAGGTAATGGCAATAGGCGGCTCCAAGCATTGTGTAGCTGCCATAGAGCATATAAGTCAAGTCGTAGGGCCAAAAATTTGCTTTGGCGAACAGGTATCGTACTGTTATATCATAACCGATGGCAACGGTGAGAATCACCACGAGGAAGCTCGCACACTTCCCTGTCCACTCGCTGGCACGATCGATGATACGGAGGAACTTCTCCATGCGAATACACCTCATCTCTCAGGCCCTCCCAAGTGAAATTGTGCATAAAATGGTGTCAGCACAATCCCGCTAAAAAAGGCCTCATACGGTATTGATTGAGGAATTCAGGGATATTCCCAAATCCCCAAGTCCGGTCTATAAAAGGTGAGGGCATTACACTGGAAATATTTCCAGGGTAATACCCCCTGTTAATCCAACTTAGCGATTTTACTCAATTTCCCTGAATTTAATGAGGGAGATTATAGAGTTTATGATAGGGGTACCATTGTTCACTGAATGTCTGGATGGAATTCCATACCTTGGCGAAATTCTTGTCCTTGGATGCGCGCTTAGTCAGGTATTCTGCGGCCCATTTCTGCATCGTTGTGATGGTTTCCGGGTCCATTGTTACCCAGACAATCCCCTTATCCTTTAAAAACTTGACCGCCTCAATATTCTTCTGTTCCATCCAGAGCCACTCGTCCAATCTGCTCTGGTTAACAGCCGCCTTGAGCGCTGCTTTCAGATCATCGGGTAGCGCTGCATAGGCCTCTTTGTTGATTATTAGCTCTGTCTGGGAGGCAGGCTGGTGTATACCAGGAAGCATGACATACTTGCAGATTTCCCAGATACCCATGGTTTTGTCAAAGGCAGGGATGGAGTATTCGGCTGCATTGAGGACTCCTCTTTGCAGGTTCGGCATAATTTCTCCCCCGGGACAGAAGATCACCGAAAACCCATGCTCCTGAAGGACATCGCCCATCAGAGGCATCATGCGCATCTTCAGCCCCTTGAAATCTTCTAATTTTCGGATGGGTTTTTTTGCCCACATAAAATTCTCCATGGCAATGGGAGCTGCTGGCAATACCTTTACGTTAAAGCCGTAATCGTCATAGATTTCCTGCCACAATTTTGTACCGCCGCCCTCGTTAAGCCACATCTGCATGCCAAGGGTATTTAGACCTCCAGGGGAAGCAGTGAAAAGGGGCGAAACAGGGATCTTGCCCACCCACATCGCCGAGTAGCTGTATTGAGCCTGGTATGCCCCATGACTGACAGCTTTTATCCCCTCGAACGGGGGCACCAGAGCTCCGGCAGGATGAACCTCAAAGACAAGCCGTCCACCGGTCGCCTCTTTGACCTTAGCAGCCATGCGAACCAATGTTTCGTGGAACAACATCCCAGCCGGGACGAATCCCTGAACCTTCCATGTAATAACCTTTTCTTTTGCCAAACCAGACGTAGTAAAAGATATTATCATTCCCAGTATCAATAAACCCATAAGCATCTTACTTTTCATAGTACTAACCTCCTTAACTACTGTTATTGGTTTTTTTTCGATACCAACGCCAACATCAAAAAAATTCACCCCCTTTCTTAAATTTAGCCTCTTTTATTTAATTCATATAACATAGATGTCATTGGAGTCAAGAGGAAAGGAGAAAAACTTGTTTTCATTCAAAAAACATTCGAGGTTTTATTTGTCCCACATTCTTTTAAGTTGAATCATTCCTTAGTTGTGATGATAGGTTGAATATGATAATATTTTGAATAGATTATCGTATGATTTTCAGAGAGAAATTATGAAAAAGCCTTATAGTCAAACTCTTAGAGAGAAAGGAGCCGAAAAATGATCGTCGCCAAGTCTAACAAAGCCAAGAGATTTATGATGCCGGAACCTCACCAGCGAGAGTTGAAGGTTCTGCTCTCCCCCAGCCTGCAAGCTGATGTGGAAGGGTTGTCGGTGGGAATGACAATCCTGCCCCCAGGCAAATCCAGCAGCTTTCACAGCCATGATGTTGAGTGCGAGACGTGGATTATTGTCTCCGGCGAAGGAGAGGTACGCGTCGGGGAAGAACGCGAGTTAGTAGGGCCGGAAACAGTTGTTTTCCTGCCCCGTAATATCAAGCACCAAATCATCAACACTGGCCAAGAACCCCTCCGAATGTTCTGGATCTACACCCCGCCCGGTGGAGAAAAAAGCATCCTTGCAGGGGAAATAAAGTAACAAGAGCTACGAAAAGCACCTGTCGCTTATCAGTTTTTCACGCTCGCTCCATCGCCTTTCTGCATTGGTTCAATATGCTAAGGACCTCAAACGGTTCCTCAATCAACGGAAAGGTAGGCACCCCCCTGGGTTCAAGAAATGCCTTGGATGCCTCCATATGTTTTTTATCGCCGCTAAAGGTAACGTAAATAGGCTTTTCAGGATAAAGACGTACAAGCTCGATAATGAAGTCCAGTGGTGGAACCCCGGTCTCGTCGGTTAGCATCAAAATAGGTACAACTGCATCGATCATAGGATCCTTCAACACTGCTTCCATGCCTTCCCGGTAGGCATATTCCACCCCATTGAGTGCAGCGCTTGGCCATATATCCACAGGATTGCGCATTCGGATATAGGGTGGACTGATCTCCTGGAGCCGTTCACGGGTTGGTTCCTCGAGATCTGGAACACTCAGTCCCAGATCCTGCTGGCACAGGTCGGTCAGTACAACGAGCATGGCACCCGAAGGTGCCATGAAACTCACCCGGTTTCCCTTAGGAAGAGGCATGGCAGCAAGGGCCTTGGCTGCCAGAAACAGGTGTGAATACTTGTAAATGCGGGTAATGCCTGCCCTCTTCAAAGCCCCATCGACGATGCGATCATCCGAGGCCAGGGCAGCCGTATGGGCAACAGCAGCTCGAGAACCTTCAGCTGTTCTACCCCCTTTAAGAAGAATGACGGGTTTGACTCGGGTTATTTCGCTGGCAATCTCTAAAAAGCGCTGTGGTCTCTTGAAGCTCTCCAAGTAAATGAAGATAGCCTTGGTTTCTGGATCACCTGCATAATACTCCAGAACTTCGCTCTCTTCCACATCCACCTTGTTCCCCAATCCCACGAACCTGGCAACGCCAAAGTTTTCTCCTGACATAATATAGCGCATGGTATGGGTTGCAAAGTTACCAGTCTGAGTGATGTATGATATGTTTCCTCTTGGTATTTTACCCAAAGGAAAAAAGCTCGATGTAAAATTATGTGGGGTGGAGGTATGTCCAGAGGTATTGGGACCAATGACCCGGGCCCCTGTCTCCTGTATGGCACTTAGGAGATCCTCTTGCAAGGCCTGGCCTTTATTATCCACCTCTGCAAACCCTCCAGCGGCAAGCACAATGGACTTGATCCCTCTAACCGCACATTCTCTGATCGTCTGGGCATTCACATGGGCCGGGAGGATGATTATAGCAAGGTCGATTCCCTCGGGCAGTTCCTGGACAGAACGACAGACCGTAATTCCCAAAATATCACCACCCTTGGGATTGACCAGATAAAGCTTGCCCGAATATTCATTAGCAAGAATGTTTCGAACAACATCGTTTCCAGGTTTGTGAGGCGTTGAGGATGCGCCGATGACCGCTACACTTCTTGGCTCGAAGAACTTTTCTAGATGAACTGCCAAGATGATTCCTCCTTATTCAACCCTCTTTTCAGATACTTATGTTTCATAATCCTTATCGACAAGTTTGGCTTTATACTCATACTTAGGCAATGTTCCCGGTGGAACAAGTTCAACATCAGAGTTGAAGATGAGTTTTTCCCGCAATAACTTTCCGATCTCATTCTTAAGCGACCGTAGATCGCCTGGATCCTGACCATGCTCCACCTTTATCTTCATGGGAGGCTGCACAGATGGAGGAGGTTCTACAAGTTGAATCAGAATCTCTCCGGTAACTTTTGGCACTAAAGTCCCGACGACATCCCTTATGGCAGACGGGTATACATTGACTCCGGAAACAATTAACATATCATCAGTGCGCCCGATGCATTTTATGCAATAGCCTGTTCGGCCGCATTCACATGTTGTCTGAGTTACCACCACATGATCCCTTGTTCTAAAACGGATTAATGGCTGGCATTCTCTGTCGATTGAAGTATAGACCAACTCTCCTTTAAGGCCTTCTTTTACCTCCAAGACATCCCCGGTAGTCGGGTCTATGATTTCAGGGTGACACGCTCCTTGCCCTACAAAATGCATTCCATTTTTATATTCACACTCTGCCCACATCAACCCAAGCATATCGCCGTTACCCATGCACTCCTGTACATTAGCCCCGTAGGCGTCTTCTATCTTCTGCCGAATATGGGGAATCCCGCCACCGGGCTCGCCACCAACCATGAATCCCCTAACGCCAAGAGTCTTAGGGTCTATGCCTTTTTTTTGACAATACGTAATAAGGTAAAGTGGGAAGGAGGTTGTTGATAGGATGAAGTTAGCACCCAGGTTTTTCACAGCTCCAATAAGCCTATCCGTTGCTCCGACACCAACAGGAATAAGAGTTGATCCGAGATTTTCTATCGCCTCACCGTAAGAGGCCGCAATAAAAAAGGTTCCTATGGGAAGAGGCACGATATGCCTTGGGCGCATTCCACAGGCCCACATTGCTCTCATAGCGGTTTCCCGCCAGACATCTCTGTCATGAAAAGTAAGCCCAATATAAGTCGGATTCCCTGTTGTGCCACTTGTCGAATATACCCTTATTACATTTCCAATATCCACTGAAGCGTGCTTTCCTAAAGGGGGGGCCACGTTTAAGCTCTCTCTAATTTCATGTTTCTCCGTGAAAGGAAGTTTTTCAAGGTCATCAATCTCTTTGATATCTCCCAACTCAATTCCTTCACGCCCAAATTTTTCCTGATAAAATCGGGATTTTTGCCAAACATAATTTAACTCTCTTAATAATGCCCTTTTTTGAACCTTAAAGTATTCCTCTGAAGACAGAGTCTCCATCTCTTCGTTCCAATATTTTTTCCACTCTGTCATTTAAATTTGCTCCTTTTTGGTCAATAAATACCCACATTCATTGAAAAATACCTATAAGTCAGGGCTGTATTAGGCCCCCCCTCAATCCCCGTTTGAAAAAGTGGGAAGGAGTCGGAATGCCCGGATTCATTGAGATGCTGACATTCATTAATTTAACGTTACATCGTGTTTTATCATTTTCCAATGATATGGTTTGCGATCACTTTGCGCTGGATTTCTGAAGTTCCTTCGTAAATAGTGAAAACCCTTACGTCCCTGTAGTATCTTTCAACAGGAAACTCTTTCATGTAGCCGTACCCGCCATGAATCTGAAGTGCCTGGTAGGCGACCTTGTTTGCCATTTCAGAGGCGAAAAGCTTTGCCATAGAAGCCGCTCCCGAAAAATTTTCTCCCCTGTCTTTCATAGCAGCTGCATTGAATGTCAACAACCTGGCTGCCTCAATCTGAGTAGCCATATCAGCTATCATCCATCTGATTCCCTGAAACCTGGAAATAGGTTTGTTAAACTGGACCCGTTCTTTGGCGTAACTCACTGCCGCATCCAGGCAGGCCTGGGCAAGACCCACGGACTTGGAGGCAATGCCAATCCTCCCACCATCAAGAGAGGCCATTGCAATGACAAATCCGTCCCCTTCCTGGCCAAGGAGGTTCTCCGACGGCACACGGCAGTCCTCAAAGATCAGTTCCGTAGTATCGGATGCCCGGAGCCCCATTTTGTCTTCCTCTTTTCCAACATCAAAGCCCGGTGTTCCTTTTTCAACAACAAAAGCGCTGATTCCCCGATGCTTCTTTCCCCTGTCAGTGTAAGCAGTTACTACCGTGATATCCGAACTCTTGCCACTCGTAATGAACATTTTTGTTCCATTGATGACATAACTTTCCCCGTCTTTCACTGCCTTTGTCTTCTGACTTGCGGGATCAGATCCAGCGCTCGATTCTGTCAGGGCAAATGATCCGAGCATTTTACCTGCGGCAAGAGGCTTCAGATAGGTCTCTTTCTGATATTCTGAGCCATATAGATAAACCGGGCCGCAGGCCACTGAGTTGTGAACCGACATGACCACGGCCGTGGATGCACATGC
>MAVP01000075.1 GCA_001751075.1 Desulfobacterales bacterium S7086C20
CTGCCTTAACCCAGTATCATCTTTAATAACCCTTATGTCCTCCAGGCTACGGCCCCCGCCATTTAACATCAAAACTAACGGGTAAACATATTCACTGGCCCTAAAGCCCGCCCCGCTGCCAGGCTTGGGCAAACGGTTGTCAACGGAATCCAAAAGCCCCAAACCAACACAAAATTCCCCAAATAGCGCCAAGCCTGCATGTGCAGTTATCGTGTCGTTGGTCTTTTCTAACTTGAAAGGAAGAACAGTTTGTTTTATCATCTCTCTTAACCTCGTTGGTTACAGTATGTTTTTGTTATTGATAAGCTTATCATACTGAATCAACGAGGTTTTTCAACTATTTTCTTCCTGATTTACCTCTCAATGTCGGGTATGGGGAAGCAAAACCACAGGCCCCAAATGCACATCCGGTTAGTCCGTTGTCAAGCGCTTGGATATCATATTGGCCGTGGGAACGGTTCTCTGCGTTACGTAGGCCAAGCGGGTCTTTTAGGTTACGGTTGATTTCAAAGGTATGATGGGTGAGTAGTATTTCAATATGGAGTCATGTGATTACTTGTTGACATCTTTATAGATTCGGTTTATTCAAAAGATATCAGTGGGCCCTGAAATTAACGTGTTGGCCGTGCTGGTAGGAGAAATTCGGACAGGACGCCATGCATTGGGATGAGATCTTTTTCAGGGCCCAAAACCGGTGGGGTATGAGGTGGAGAAACGGAATCGGTTACCCTGGCTTCGGGTCCTGTGGGCATAAGATCTTCCTGAAGCTATTTTCGTGAGGTTTTCCTGCTACGGCGTTTAAGTATATTAAGAAAGTACGGATGAATTGTTTGTGTCAAGGGAAACAAAATTTGCCAAATATGTGAAGTAAGGGGGGTGTTATTATGGCGAATCCGGGACATGCACTGGCAGCGACAAATTTAGCGGAAATCACTGTCTTGAAAACTGAAATCGCAATGCTTAAGCGCGAACATAAAATGAATATTCAATTGCTTGCAAAGCAAATCAAAGCATTAGCCCTTCTTCTCAAGAAAAAAGGAGTCATCAGCGAAAATGAGGCCGTGGAGTTTGAATATTTTGAAGTTGGGTTGATCGGGTAGGAATGGAGCATTAAAAGGCTGGAGCCTGAATGGACAAGGGGGACATTGGGAGACATATGAAAAGCGACTTTACCACATACAGTAATGTAGAAAACATGATGTCATAGGAAGGAAGTGGGCATGAAAAAGATATGGATCAGTTCTCTGATACGTGACGAAAATCTAGTGAAGGGTTTGATCTCTCAACTCAAGACTTATGGCCTTGAGGCGAGCGGTCATTTCTGGGAAGATGATTTGGAAAAACTTGCATGGATGAAGGTCAGAGAGGAATTGATAAAAAAGGAAATTGCGCTCTGGGCTCTGTTAACCACCGACGAGATGATGAAGGAAGAGGATCTGCGATACGGGCTCTCCTTGCTTGCTATTACGCTTCAGGCGGAAAAAGGGATGGATTTTCCTGTGTTCATACTCCAGACAGAGGGTGAGCCCATTTCCCCTGAAACCCTTCCCACACCGTTGAAGGGCGTGCAGGTCATATCTGCTTCGGGCGCTGCTTTTGGCGCAAAGCTTGTCGCTAAAATGCACAGCACCGGCAAAGAAGACAGTGCCGCGGAATACCGGATGGATCTGTACGGAAACGAACAGATTGGCCAGTGGTTTGAGGTGGGTCCGAAGGGGGGAATCTGGTCGGGTGGCATCTTCGGTGTAGAGGGCGCGGAAATCGCGTTTCACGGTGTGGGTCCAAAGGGCAAGCTTCCCGACAAATCGACGTTGAACTATCCCATGGAAGGGATGAAGCTGAGCCTTGGCGAAACGGAGTACACCGCGTGGGCTGTACAAAACGAGCTTGATTCCGAGACGTCTTATTTTCTGAAGGTGAAGGGGGCCCCGGAGTCTGTCCTTTTTGGTCCGTATTCCGAGGCAGGAGATGCGGAGGTTTACGTAGTGGCGTTGAAATAAGGGCTCGTCACTCAATAACTGTCACATCTTTCTGGTCTTTTGGGCCGTCTTCTGCTTTGCACAGTTGGTCACATACCTCGGTATGTTTCCGCCCGAGCGCCTTGAATACAACCCAAAATCCTTCGCAATTTTGAGACACTTATTTCGTGACGAACCCTAACCAGCCCCAGGTGTTTTTCATAGAGAGGGCAAAACGCCGGCGACGGGGTGTGATTTGACATGCCATTAAAACTCTGCTATACAAGATACTAGAATTCCAAATAAAATGGGGGAACTCCATGGACAAGGAAGAAATCACCAGAAAGGATCTCGATAACAAAGAGTTCTTAAAGCTTCGTCAGGCTACGGAAAAGATCGGCGGTGTTCTGGAAAAGCGCTTGAAAAGCCACCTTACAGTCTTAAGGCCCCTCTTTATGCCGAGGAAGCTCTTTGGGACCTATATTAAGAGTTCGGCCATGCAGGAGGTGCCCGGAGCAGACAAGGCCTTTGCAGGGCTCCAGGAACAGTATGGTGCTGTGTGCAAAAACCCTTTTGACCTGCCCAAGAAACTCCAGCCTCCGTTGCAACCCATTTCAAACGAGTTGCAAGGAAGTCCCCTAGAGTACACGCTTCAGTCGGGTAGGGGCACAAAGATCACCTCTTCTACGAGATGGGTTCTTTCGTACCGTGGCGAATGTCCGCTGAGCCGATTGAGAGCAATGGTATCCGGCAAGGAGACCCGTCAAGCGGATGACATGAGACAGGCGCTGATAGATCATTTGGCACTTGTTGTCTTCCTAAAGCATTTTCCCGCACTAACACAATTGTTCCAGGATCTTCGTTACAGGGTTGATATCAAAAAAATGCCCGATTTGGGCGGTTTACCCGTTGTGGTTCTGGGAGCCCCCCTCGATACTTTTCTGCCGACAGACGATTTCATTAAACAAGTGACTCAGCTTTCAGGGGTTCCAGCCTTTCAAGAGATCATAGACCTTGAGGCGGTTCACAATATGCCTGATCCCCTGAAAGAAGCCTTGACAACCACGTTAGATCAATCATGATGGTTTCGTAAAAAGTCGATTTTGCTCGCTCCGTGTCTCTCACAAAAGACTTCTTACGAGTCTGTCAATCATAGCGTCTGCGTCTTTCGTTGCTATTTTTAAAACTTCACTTTCATATCTAGGAAAATGGAAAAACCTCAAGTCCTTAAAGTAGTCATTATTGGCGGGGGTCCTGGGTGTAAGGCGATCATGGAGATGATCCTTGCCAGGAAGCTCAGACAGCTTCGCATGAAACTCATAGGTGTGGCGGATATCAACCCGAATGCTGTTGGATATCGCTATGCTCAGGAGAAAGGTATTTATACAACACAGAACTACCGTGACCTATATGAACTTGAGGGACTAAATCTGATTGTAGAACTCACAGGACAAGAGGCGTTGGCTAACGAGATATTTAGAACGAAGCCCAAGGACGTGCGATTGATGGGAAATGTTGCTGCCAGGCTCTTTTGGGATGTTTTTTGGATTGAAGAACAAAGGATTGAAGAACGAAAGCGGGTAGAAAAGTCGCTAAAGGCGGATGGGCGATTCCTTCAGAATGTTTTTGATGCAATACAAGATGGTGTAACGGTTGTGGATTGTGATTTCAATGTCGTAAGGGTTAACCCTTGGGTTGAAAAGATGTTTGCTTCGCGCAGACCTTTGGTGGGCAAGAAGTGTTATGAAGCATATCAGATAAGCAAAACCCCGTGTCCTTGGTGTCCGACAAAGCGTACCCTTACGACAGGACAAGCCCACAGTGAAATAGTTCCTTTTCCTTCGGAAGGAAATTTGCCTCGGTGGATTGAGCTTTCGGCGTTTCCCTTGAGAAATGCCAGTGGCAAGGTTACAGGGGTAATCGAGCACATAAAGGACATAACAAATCGAAAACGTGCCGAAGAAGACTTGCGGGACAGCGAAGCGCAAAAACGGGCAATCCTCAATGCTTCCATTGATATGATCCGCTATGTTGATGAAGAGATGAAGATCATTTGGGCAAACAAGAAAACCGTAGAGGAACTTGATATAGCCCCTGAAGAGATAAAGGGCCGGACCTGTTATGAACTCTTCTTGGGAAGAGATTTTCCATGTGAGGGGTGTCCTACTGAAAAGGTTTTGGAAACCGGGGAAATTGAGCATGCTATCATGCTTACCCCCGGTTTTGGTAACAGAAAATCAAAGAGCTATTGGGACTGTTACAGTGTTCCCGTGAAAGACGAATCCGGCGAGATCGTTCGGCTTATTCAGGTTGCCAGAGATGTAACAGAACAAAAGGAAGCAGAAAAGGAGCTTGAGAGAAGGCACAAAGAGCTTGAGGCAATTAATGCGGTTCTTTTCAGTATGACCAGGGAGTATAGTCTCAACGGTATGTGCCGCGTCCTTCAGGGGATGATGGAGGAGTTCTATCCGGGTTTTCAACCATGGATCTTCCTTATAACACCCAAGCGCGACAGTTTCTTTTTCCCACGGCCTGACAGGGGAGAAATCAGGGCGACGTGCTATGATCAGGGCAAAAAGAGACTGAAAGGGCTGAATGTGGATAATGCACTACTAGAGCTTTTAACCACAAGAGGCATGAGACCTATGTGTTCAGGCAATAGTGAGTACGATCGTCCTCGGGTTATTGAGGAACTTGCCGCAGGTTTTTCCACTTGGTTGGCAGTGCCGATTGAGGTAGAGGGCGAGTATCACGGTCTTTTCATGCTGAGTTCACCTGCAGTGGATTTGGAGATAGAAGAGGATTTGGCCTTTGTTGAGGCCTTGATTCGGCAGATTTCCGGAGTGATCCGTTATCAGATAGCAAAAGAGGTTAGGGAGGAGGCATTCAGAAGCCAACTCACCGGACCGGATAAATTCAAAGGTCTTGTTGGTCGTAGTCAAACTATGCAAAAGATCTACCGGATGATCGAGTCTGTTGCAAATTCCAGTAGTACAGTCCTAATTACAGGGGAAAGCGGTACAGGCAAGGAATTAGTTGCTCGCGCCATTTATCAGACCGGCAAATATAAGGATACCCCCTTTGTTGTGGCACATTGTTCATCCTTTGTTCCCACCCTTGTTCATTCTGAGATCTTCGGGCATGAAAAGGGCGCCTTTACTGGAGCTGTAAGTCGAAAGCGGGGGCGGTTGGAAAGGGCACAAGGGGGGATTTTGTTCTTGGATGAAGTGGCGGATCTTCCCCTTGAAACCCAGGTGCTGCTACTGCGGTTTTTGCAGGACAGGAGTTTTGAAAGGGTGGGAGGCGAACGCCTAGTGAAGGTCAATGTCAGGATAATCGCGGCCACGAATAAGGACATCGAAAAAGAAATGAAAGCCGGCCGGTTGCGGGAAGACTTCTATTACCGGCTAAACGTTTTGCCGATAAAGGTACCGCCTCTGCGAGAGCATGTGGGAGACATACCACTTTTGGCCGATCACTTCTTGAGGACTTATTCCCTTGTCGAGGGAAAAGAGGTAGCCGGCTTTGACGCTGAGGCCTTGAAATTGATGATGGATTATGATTGGCCTGGCAATGTGCGAGAACTCCAGAACACAGTGGCCAGGTGCGTAGTCTTGGCTGCAAGAGACCGTATCAGCGCTGATGTGCTCCCGGATAGGATGCGAACCCATGCGGAACTCCCAGAGTATTCGCTGGCCAAAAATGAGAAAAAGTTGATTGAGCGTATCATGCGAGAGTGCAACTGGAATAAGCATGAAGCCGCCCGTCTTATGGACATAAGTAGGGGCACACTTTATAGTAAACTTAAAAGGTATGGTATTAGTCGATAGGTATGAGATTCAACCGGGTTGTATTTTGGACAGAAGGATCAGTCCGGGTTGGATTTTGGTATTTGAATAACAGCCTGTAATAACATACATATCCGATAGTGCTTACAACTTAGGGTCCAATATTGAACACTTTTGAGGACTTCCCACCCCATCGCGACAAAAAACCATCCTTTGATACATCGAACACACTCTCAATATAATCAGGATATTAGAAAGTCTTGTTGTGGTTTGTCGAACTGCAAGATTTGCTTGGCACATAACTTGACTATAGCCAGGATAAGTGTTGCGTGATTTCCAGATTTCAAGTCATACCGACAGTGGAATTTAGGAACGTCAAAAAGGCTAATCCATGGAATATCAACTTGGCCTCATTACCCAAGACCGCGGTCTTGAGAAGGTCATGGAAAGGATCTCAAGGCATTTCGGTTGTAGTTTGGACCTTTACGAAAGTTGTAGTGATTTCGTAAATGATCTCGATGGTGGCAAAAAGGGCGTTGTGGTCTTGGACGGGATGGTTTGTTCCAGGCCGCGTCTGATGGATTTGCAGATGGTCTTGAATGAATCTCCTGCATGGAAAGTTGTTTATCTTCCCCGGACCAAGAAGAAAAATGAGATTAAAGAGGCCATGGAGGTGGGGGCATTTGGTTCTTTGCATAAGCCCGTTAGTGAGCATGAAGTTCGTCAAATGTTACGATCAGCCATAGGGATATGAGCTAAGCATATGGAAACGATTACATCTATCAAACCTGTGCTGGCAGTTTCTGTTTCTCTCGTTATCACTGTCTTTATTATCGCCAGTGGTAAGAGGCCAAACCTGAGGGAAAGCTGGACTTTCGTGGCCGGGATTATCAAGTTTTGTATCGTTGCTTCCATGGTACCAGTGGTTTTGGGTGGAAAAGAGATTGTCTGCAATCTAGTAGAGATCGTCCCTGGTGTAGGACTCGCGTTCAGGGTGGACAGTCTCGGGCTGCTCTTTGCGCTTGTATCTTCTTCTCTCTGGATCGTTACATCTGCATATTCCATCGGCTACATGCGGGGGCTAAATGAACACAGTCAGACAAGGTATTTTTGCTTCTTTGCATTGGCGCTGTCAGCGACCATTGGTGTGGCCTTTTCGGCAAATCTGCTGACTATGTATCTGTTTTACGAAATGCTCTCCTTTGCCACGTACCCTCTGGTTACTCATCACCAGGACCCGGAGGCACGTGCCTCCGGGCGGAAGTACCTCCTCTATATAGTCGGTGGCTCCATCGGCCTTGTTCTACCTGCCATGCTTATATGTTACCAGATGACGGGAACACTTGAGTTTGCCAAACATGGATTCATGGCAGGAACTGGATCAAAAGCCCTGATGACAGTCCTTCTTATCATGATGGTGTTCGGGTTTGCAAAGGCGGCAATTATGCCTCTGCATTCATGGCTGCCTGCTGCCATGGTTGCACCCACTCCTGTCAGCGCTCTCTTGCATGCCGTGGCTGTTGTCAAGGTGGGCGTCTTTAGCGTTGTTCGCGTCCTCACAGGGGTGTTCGGGATAAACTTTCTTGCAGGGCTTCATCTGGGTACGGTCATTTGCTATATTGCCGCCTTCACCATCATCGTTGCATCATTAATTGCCCTTTCCCAGGACGGCCTGAAGCGACGTCTTGCCTTTTCAACTATTGGGCAACTTTCCTACATTGTCCTAGGGGTTGCACTTCTTTCTCCCAAGGGGATGATCGGCGGCATGACCCATATTGCCATGCATGCCTTTGGAAAGATTACTCTGTTTTTCTGTGCCGGCGCAATCTTTGTGGCCACGGGCAAGAAAAACATCAGCGAAATGGTGGGCATAGGCAAGAGGATGCCCGTTACTATGATCGCCTTTTTCATCGGCTCTTTGAGCGTCATAGGGCTTCCACCATGCGGTGGATTTGTAAGCAAGTGGTATCTGGTTTTAGGGACTCTCCAGGCAGATCAATGGCCCATGCTTGTCGTTCTCCTTTCAAGTTCGTTGCTAAATGCTGCTTATTTTTTTCCGATTGTCTACAAGGCCTTCTTCTGCAAAGAGGATGAGTCCATGTTTGCGAACAAAGTGCAAGAAGCCCCCGGATGGTGTGTGGGCCCGCTTGTGCTAACTGCCATTTGTTCCGTCATCCTGTTCTTTTATCCCCAGCCCTTTTTTAGGTTGGCCACTATGGCAGTTACAAGCATGTTAGGAGGTGTCCATCCATAAATGGCATATTTTGGCCCAATACGGTGTTCTCCGCGGTTTTCCATCCTCGACGCAGCTCTGCTGCGACTGTGGTGCAAAACCTTGTGCGGCCTTGTCTTGGACCAAAATCTACCTTTTCTGGACGGACACTTGCTCACAGGTATTCTGTTGGAGTCTAGGAGTTCATGGATGGAAACTAGGAGGTTAAATCAATGAGTGGAGAAAAAATGATACTCTCTCATGAACCGGTACCAGGATACAGGCGAGTCTTCTATATTGTGTGTCTGGCAGCTGTCTCGTATCTTGGCTTAATCTTTTTAAGGAGCTTTTTGTAGGCAAGACCGAGGAAAAGATCTATGAAAAAGGAGCTGAAAATTTTCGATAACCCAAGAAATGTTAAGAGATTGCTCGGCTTTTTCTATTTCTCCCTCCTTGTTCTCCTCATTGTTGATTTCTTTATTCATAAACATGCGGAATTCCCATGGGAAGGCGCCACGAACTTTTTTGCGGTGTATGGATATGTCTCCTGTGTTCTCCTTATTTTCATAGCAAAAATATTGCGGATATTTATCAAGAGAGACGAGAATTACTATGACTAACTTGATTCCTCCAGCAGCGATATTCATTGTCGGCGCCCTTTTTATTCCTTTGATAAAAGGAAAACTTAAACGTGCATACATGTTGTTCTTGCCGGTGTTTGCTTTCATTACCCTTGTAAAGATGCCGGAAGGAAAATACTGGATAGTCAATGTCTTGGACTACGGTCTTGTCTTTGGCAGGATTGACAAACTCAGCATGGTCTTTGGCTACATATTTACAATAATATCTTTTATAGGGGTCCTTTTTGCCCTAAAAGTTAAGGATGATTTACAACACGTTTCCGCGTTTATGTATGCTGGAGGCGCTCTGGGTGTTACTTTCGCTGGAGACTTCATCTCCCTGTACATCTTCTGGGAGATAATGGCCATATTCTCCACATTCCTTATCCTTGCCCGCAAAACAAAGGCATCGGAAGGTGCGGCGGTTAGATATATCCTGGTTCATCTGTTTGGAGGCCTATGCTTTCTGGCAGGTATAGTTCTCTATATACAGAATACAGGTACTATACAGTTTGAATACATAGGACTAAATGGGCTCGCATCTTGGCTCATATTCATTGGTATTGCCCTTAACGCTGCCATCCCTCCGTTACATCCGTGGCTCCAGGACGCCTATCCCGAAGCAACAGTGACAGGAGCCGTCTTTTTGAGCGCCCTTACCACAAAGAGTGCGGTATATCTCATGGCCAGGACCTTTGCGGGCACTGAACTGTTAATATACATCGGGGCGGGCATGACGGCCATACCTATCTTCTATGCCGTGCTTGAGAATGATGTTAGGCGGGTGCTCGCCTACAGTCTCATTAACCAAGTAGGGTTCATGATGTGTGGAATCGGAATAGGGACACAATTGGCCATCAACGGTACTGTCTCTCACGCCTTCTGTCATATCCTATATAAGGCGTTGCTTTTTATGTCTGTAGGATCTGTTCTTCACATGACCGGAAAGATAAGGTGTACAGACTTAGGCGGCTTGTACAAGACCATGCCTCTCACCTGTCTATTCTGCATGATAGGTGCGGCATCCATCTCTGCTTTTCCTCTCTTTAGTGGTTTTGTGAGCAAATCCATGATAGTCAGTGCTTCTTCGCACGAAAAACTGATTGTCGTATGGTTCATATTGCAATTTGCCTCGGCAGGTGTTTTTCACCATGCAGGTATCAAGGTTCCTTTCTTCACATTCTTTGGCCATGATTCGGGTATCAGAACAAAAGAACCTCCGCTGAATATGCTCCTGGCCATGGGCATAGCAGCCTTCTTTTGTATCGGCATTGCCATATGCCCGGGACCGCTCTATGATATTCTCCCTTACCCGGTTCATTATGCGCCATATACAGGCGCGCATGTCGTGGGTCAGCTGCAGCTACTGATGTTCGGCGCTCTGGCCTTCACTCTACTCATCCTTTCGGGGTACTATCCGGCAGAAATGAGAGCTATTAATCTGGACACCGATTTGTTCTACCGAAAGGCTGCGCGCCTCTTTTACTATATTATGGACAAGGCGTTAAATGGACTTAACTCGTTTAGTAACCGCAATATTGCCGAGGTACTTCCGGCATTCGTCGGCGGCTTAAGCAAAAACCCGGTTACATCATTGGTAACATACTTTATGAGAACAGCAGGCAAGGATAATCTTGCCATTGAGGATTTCAAACGAGAGACGAGGCCGGAAGGAACTAATCTGATACCCATGGGTGTGCCGGTACTCATAAGCATGGCCATACTATTTTTGCTCTTTCTTGTTTTTGCCCTTAAGATATAAATTAGGAGGGAACCTTGATGGAAAAAACAGTGCTCAGTGTTGATGATGAGGCCCAGACAAGGGAATTTGTTTCTGCAGTGCTGGAAGAAAATGGTTATAAGCCATTATTGGCCGTCAATGGAGAAGAGGCTCTCAATCTGATAAAGGAAAACAGACCAGACCTAGTAATCATGGATATCTTAATGCCGAAGCAAAGTGGGATCAATTTATATCGTCAGCTCAAGACTTCTGAATCTTTAAAAAATATTCCAGTAATCGTATACTCAGGTATTGCTAGGAGGACATTGCTGCGAGCCCAAACTGGTCTATCAGAGATAAAAGGTGAAAAGATTCCAGAACCGGATGGTTATATGGAAAAACCGGTGTCTGCAAAGCATATGGAAAGTGTCATAAGAAAGATCTTAGGTCAGTGATGGAACCAAGAAAACTATTATATATTACGGACGCGGTGCAATCACGAGTAGCCGGGCTAGAGCATCTGGAGAAGCTGTGTATGCTTGGATTTAAAGAGGTCATTGTGGTTTCGAGGACGAAACTGGAGGCGCTGGATCTGATGTTTTCAAAACATA
>MAVP01000076.1 GCA_001751075.1 Desulfobacterales bacterium S7086C20
TGAGGCGTACTTATCGTACGTCGCAGTGACGAAAGATGAAGCGCAACGCCGCAGATGGACTTTTTGCGAAGTCGTCAATGTGATCGGTTAATTCTTTAGGAGGTCTGAGATACAGCTAAGATGATTTTGATCTATGGATTGGTAGACTGTCAATTTGTTGACTATTGACATGTGGTCATAAAACCGTCAGGAAAGGCAGGGAAGACGGCCCAAAATCCTTCGCAATCTTGAGATACTTATTTCATGACGAACCCTACGGTTGTCTTGGAACTGAAAATAAATAAGTCGTTGAGTTTTACGCCCAGATTTAGGTCAGATTTGGTTGATCTGATTGAACAAAACCGCAGACTTAGCAAGCTAAGTTGAGGATTTTGTGATTGAAGATCAGCCGAAGATGGCCTGAAGATGGGATGTGAAAACTATGAGTTATTTATTTCCTGTTCCTTTGGAGAGGACTGAGGAAATCTCTTCGTAATCCATACCAGTAAGAGCAATCCTGGAATAGCTGCGGCAGTGGTGAGAAGAAAGAAACTTATCCAATCCATGTGGTCAGCCAACCATCCTCCTGAAGATGAGAGCAGGGTCCTTCCAACGGCCATGAAGGAAGAAAGCAATGCGTATTGCGTGGCTGTGTAGGCAATGTTGCACAAACTGGACAAGTATGCCACAAAGGCTGCTGTACCCATACCGCCACTTAGGTTTTCTATGGCAATGGTAAAGGTCAAAACAACTATATCGTTTCCAGCAACAGCCAGTACGGCAAACATGAGGTTTGAAAGCATCTGCAGGATGCCGCATACGATAAGGCTTTTGACTATGCCGACACGATTGACCATAATCCCGCCCATTATTCCCCCGACAATAGTAGCGCCCAAGCCAAAAACCTTGCTGATACTGGCAATCTCGATTTTGGTGAAGCCAAGTTCAACGTAAAAAGGGTTTCCCATCACACCGGCAAGAGCATCGCCAAACTTATAGAACAGAATAAAGAGCAGGACAAACAACCAACCACGACGAGCCATGAACTCGGCAAAGGGACTAACTACAGAACCATATATCCGGGCCAGCACTCTTGCCCTTCTCCCGCGAAGATGAGGCCTGGATTCAAGAAAGCTTGCAATACGCCTTTCTTGTTCCATAGATTCACTACTTTTCCGTATGTTGGGTTCAGGGTTAGCCAAAACGGTTATAATGCCTACAAGCATAAAGGCCGCCATTAATGTATATGTAGCAAACCAGCTTACATAAGTGGCCAAATACAGGGCTCCGGCCCCTGAGACCAACATCCCTATGCGATATCCGAGAACAATCGTGGCAGCCCCTGCTCCAAATTGGCGTTCTTCCAAGATCTCCACACGGTAGGCATCGATTACAATATCCTGCGTTGCGGAACAGATCGCAACTAAAAGGGCTAGGATTGCAGTAAGTTCTGGATGGGTTAACGGATCGGTGGCGCCCAGGCCGGTAATTGCCGCAATAAGGGCGAGTTGCGTGACAATAGCCCATCCCTTCCTGCGGCCCAACCACCGAGTAAGATAGGGTATGGACATCCGGTCTACGATGGGAGCCCAGAGAAACTTAAAAGTATAGGGCATACCCATGAGGGCAAACAGTCCGATCGTAGTCTTTGATATTCCAACTTCTGCCAGCCAGAGACTGAGTGTGCCAAAGGTAAGTGCCAGCGGCAGGCCACTGGAAAAACCAAAAAACAAAAGGGACAAGACCCGCCTGTCAGTGTAGACACGGCATGAGTTCAGCCATTGTCTCAGCCCCTTTTCTGTAGCACCTCCATGCATGGCGATTACCTGTGTAACACGGCAAGCAAAAAGAATCAAAATGGGGTTCTGGCGGGAATCCCGAAGGTCAACACAACTTTCCGGCAACAACTAACGACCAAGATTTTCCAACAGCGTTGAACTCTACATCATATCTTTGTCACTTTGTTCCACGGCCCGATCGATTTCTGCCTTGAGCTGAGCGGGAAGGCCAGGAATGTCCACATTCAAAAAGCCTCGCACAATGGTTGCCGTGGCCTCATCCTCACTTAGACCACGAGACATAAGGTATAGAATCTCTTCTTGGGCAATCTTTCCAACCGCTGCTTCGTGAGACATCTCAACGTCCTCTGCCTTGCCATGAAGTTCCGGTATAGCGTGAATAGTTCCTCCATTAAGTATCAGACCGCGACATTCCAGATGGGCCTTAACTCCTGGAACTTCACCCACAAGATCACCCCTGGCTGTGATATTTGCACCATTGGTGATTGCACGGGAAATTATTTCAGCCCTGGTGCCAGGTTCTTTCAAGAAAATGCGCCCCCCCACATCTATTTCAGCGCCGGGACTACCTACAAGGAGGCTATAAAACCGCGCCACGGCGCCCTTTCCGGCCAGGTATGTTGTTGGGTACATCTGGACAGACTTTACCGGTGTCATGGAGATATAGTTATTTAGAAAAAGGCCTCCTTCTTCAACCACCCCCACCGATCTGGGCCGAACCATAATCTCTTCTGCCCAGTGGTGAATCATGGTAAAGCTCAATTTGGCGTTTTTCTTTACAAAAAATTCCGAGATCCCTACGTGTAACCCACTTTTTAGGTGTGGAGCCGTGGTACAGCCTGTAATGATGTGAAGCTCTGAACCTTCTTCCGCTATTATAAGATTATGCACATTTTGGCTGAAGCCTTCTTTTTCCAGATAGAGACATGCCTGCACAGGGTAGATAACCCGGCTTCCCGCAAGGGCGCGGATCACATAGCCGTCATGCAGATCTAGCCGTGCCCTTGCCGTGTATTTGTCTGTATCTACCGATGCCAATTTCCAGTAATAGTCCTGCACCCAGTCATACTTTTTTAATGCCGCCTTGATCGGCATTATCTCCAGGCCTTCCTGTTTTGAATGAGCATGTATTACCGTAGAATCCTTTTGCACGTAAGTGCCGGATCTTTCTTTTTCCCCAGTGTCTACCCCGGCGTGTAGCATCCTTTCCTTGTCGACTGTGGGTAATACGGCAAGTTCTTTCACGTAATTATGTGAAACAGGAGAAGAATCAAACATTCCAAGATCGATATCTTGGCCCAAAGCCGCCTTCTTATCTTTGGCCTTCAAAGCCTTTTCGTCTAGATCGCGCATTTCACACACTCCCCATATCCGACTTCGCTAATACACTGAAAGATCTCTCGCGGATTGCTCGCGCAGGTAAGCACACCATTATACAGCACCTGGCCCTTATCTGCTGTCAGGTAATCCAAGATAAACCCTGTATGTGTGATAATCAGCCCCATTTTAGTTCGTTCATTGTGAAGTTCTTTCCGGCTTTTTCTTGTGTTTACCTTAAAATCACGTTGCAACAGCTGTCTGATCGTGCCACCTATAAGGGATATATTTTCCAGGTCCACACCGGATTCCGGCTCATCAAAAAGAAACAGATCTGCATCTTGAGCCGTCAGTTGCAACAGTTCTGAACGTTTGATCTCGCCACCGGAAAATCCGGCATTTATATCCCGGTCAAGAAAATCGCTAAAATTCACCCTCTTTGCCAGGGCTGCCGCGTCTATCTTTCCTGCAGCGCAAATCTCAACCATTTGCCTTGTCTTTACACCATTAATTGTGGGAGGGCGTTGATAAGATATGCCAATGCCCAGTTGTGCGCGTTCGTTTACAGGCATGTTGGTGATATCTTCTCCTTTAAAGAGAATCCTTCCCCCTGTAATCCTGTACTGTGGATAGCCCATAAGTGTCATGAGCAAGGATGTCTTCCCTGATCCGTTTGGACCAAACAAGATATGCGTTTCTCCAGGATTAATCGTAAGGTTGATGTGTTTCAGGATCTCTTTGTCGTCTATCTTGACCTGTAAATCTTCGACTTGAAGCATCTTTCTCTCCTTTCAACAACGAATCTTCCATTATTCCCCGTGCGAGGCAGAAAATCCGGCCCCAACAGATCTTGATGGACTCGTAAAAAGTCCACAAACAGACGACACAGTAAAAAGCTCCAGATGCAAGGCGCGCGTACTGTTCTCAAGCCACGCCAGTGGCGCTGTATTGAGGAATGAGGCGTACTTATCATACGTCGCAATGATTTACCCTGTTAAATCGGCTTCGCCGTCTCGTGTAGCGAGAATTTAACAGGGCGGGGATGAAGCGCAACGCCGCAGATGGACTTTTTACGAAGTCGTCAAATCTTTATATTTTCAATTTGGTAATATAGTACATAGGCTCCCGGATGTGTTCACTCCTGCAACTGGGACATCTGCCAGGTTTGGCAAAACGCTTTCTCTTATTAAATACATATCCGCAAGACAAACATCTGGAAGGTTCAATCAAAAGCCTTTGCTTCTGCCGAGCCACAGTTCGCGCAATATGGTCAAGATGGTCATACACCTCCTTTTCACGAATACTTAGTTCTTGGGAAACTTCCTTGGCTCTATACCGGCCCCGAGAGAGCAAAACAACTATTTGTTGCCGAGTTGTCAACAGTTCCGGCTGTGATTTCTTATTTCCTTTCAGAAAAGCCTCCATACCCGTCCAAACTTCATTGGGATTCAGAAGTTACTTTCTTCTTGAATGCAGCGTTTTTAGGGCACTCAGCCACATTTTGTTGTTTTTCCTCGGCCCTCGGCTGCTTTCTTTTCTTGCTTATGCATATTTGTCTGTAGTGGGCTTCAGCCTTAGATCCGGTGTCGTTTGAGTCAGACATAATTGCTATAGCCCGTACGTTGTCCGGCTCATGACCAAAAAGTTTTTTGTAGTCCTCATATACATTAACCTCCTCGGAAATCCATTTTTCAAGCGGTGTGTATTGGTTTCTGAGTATCACGATCTTTGTCTTGCTGTTGTACGGGCTCTCAAGGACTGTTCCTTTTGGAAGTGATGAACTCCATACATATTTTATATTTTTCGGTCTGAACCAACCAGGGAAGACAACGTAAATCCCGGCGCCACTGTCTCCGGTTTCTTTTTGCCTTTCATCGGCACCTTTGGGAAGTTCAACAGCCCTCCACTGCCAGGTCAAAAAAGGATATTCCTTGAGATCGTATTTAAACTCCTTGGCTATCAGGATGTCACTAGTAACAGCCCTTGCTTCAAGATAGCTTTTTTGCTCTGATCTTACTGAATAGACTTCCTTTCCTTTGCTGTCTGAAGACCAAATACACTTCCAGCCTTCAGGAAAAGTGCCTGCCTTAAACCTGGAGAAGTCTTCAACATACCTTATGGTTGCTGAGTCTTCCTGTGCCACACCTCCAATAGCTGACAGACAAAAAAGTACAAATAAAAACAAGATGACTTTTGCGCATGCCTTATAAGACATTGTTACCTTTCTGGACGGACACCGGCCTGCAGATACTCAATTGGGGTGGAAACTTACGCCAGTGCCCATTATTTGATAAGCTATTCGCGGATGGAAACTAGTTAAGCAACCTTCGGGGCCTTACTCAGACTAAGGGCTCGTCACTCAATAACTGTCACTTATTTCGTGATGAACCTAATAGCCGAACTTCGCCATTTTTTCAAGACTTGGAATGCCTTCCCGCCCCCCAAATCTTTTACTGACCATAGCACCTGCCCAGGCTCCAAGATCAAGGCTTTTTTCAATATCCCACCCTCGGATAATCCCATAGGTGACACCAGCATGAAAGGCATCACCGCACCCCGTAGTGTCTACAGCTTCTACCAAATAGGCAGGTCTTTCAATGATCCGGTCTCGTGTCAACGCGATATATCCCTTGGCGCCAAGGGTAACGCCAACAACTCTTGGGCCTATGTCCCTAAGCCTGTAACAAGCTTCCAGGGGGTTATTATCACCTACGAGGCTTTTTGCAAAGGCCTCAGATACCAGATAGTAATCACTAAATCGAGCAAGATCAAGCATACCTTCTCGAAGGGTGCCTCCATCTACTACGACCTGTACCCCCGCATCTCTTGCCACTTTGCACGCGGCAAGCGAGGCCTCGATATAAAGCCCATCTGTGTGTATTACTTTGGCTTTTCGGATAATGTCGAAGTTGAGTTCTTCAGGCTTAAGAGGTGGACCTGTTGGTCTTCGCCAGAAGATGGTTCGTCTTCCCTTGTCCGGTTCAGCAACAATAAAGGCAAACTGAGATTCATAGCCTTTTCGGACATGGACACCACTTGTGTTCACTCCCTCTTCAGTCAGTGATGCTAATATCATGTTTCCAAAGAGATCATCACCCACAACCCCTGCAAAGGCACAGGGAATCCCCCACCTGGCAAGTGCTACCAACGCCGTTGCAGCAGGCCCCCCACCCTGCATAACAAGGTCCGAAAATTCACATTTCACATCAGGGGGTGGATAGATATCTATCTGCCCGATGTAGTCCAAGGGGCACTGCCCTAAACCATAGACTTGAAAGGCCTGTTCTGACATAACAAATAGCTGGATACCTTTTCACATTCTAATACGTCAAGCAAATTGTGTTGGTCTTTGCAGGACCTGGGACAGACCGTGGAAGTTTACTTTGCTCATACTTTATGGTAAAGAACTAGCCAGTTTCCATCCATAAATAGCCCTTTTCCGCAATCTCGGCGTCAATCTGCGGGATCGCTTGTGCGACGTACCACCTGTACGTCTCCGCGCAATCCCTTGATTTTCTTGACCTTGCGAAAAATTGCTCATTTCTGAATTGGAAACTTACGCCAGTGCCCATTTATTTATGAAAGATTCGTGGACGGGCACTAGCCAACTGATGGGATTTTAGAGAACTTTCAGATATGGCAAGGGAGGCATTACGGTACACATTGAAAGATAAAGAGGTTTTTGAAACGTATCTCAAGGTAAGGTCATATGAGTGCGATTCATTTGGGCATGTGAACAATGCGGTCTATTTAAACTACCTGGAATATGGCCGCATGGATGTCCTGGAAAAGGGTGGATTTACCTTGGCTGAATTGAAAGAAAGGGGGGTATTAATCGTAGTTCGCCGAATCGAAATCGACTACAAAGCCCCGGCACGAGAGGCAGATCAACTCATCGTTCGCACTTACCTGGAGAAGTCTACTAAAATGAAAGGGGTCTTTCACCAAGAGATCGTCAAACAATCAGATCTTCTTTTGATAACCAAGGCCGATGTGCTGTGGGTGTTTGTTGATTTAAAGGGGAAACTTATACCCATCCCGCGGTTTTTCCGAGACGCTCTCAGTCTTTAGGGCTCGCTCAAAAAGGTGGCACAAGTGGAACAAGACAGGTATCCAGATTCTCTTAAATCTGTACTGCAAGACAATAACTTTGAAAACATACTCGATTCCAACATGTTTTCAGCATATATCCCCGAGGAACTCCCAGTACCCAAGATCGACGACCCCCGCAAAACTCAAGCTTATCAAGGGGGCATTCTCCGACATCCGGAATATATAAAATCCAATCAAATAAACCAAATCTTTACCTATATCGGTTTTATCAAACGTACTGACAACAAGGGCTATAGAGAGTACCTCTCCATACTTTTTAGTGAACTGAACCGGTTTCTCCGGGTGCTTGAAGAAATAGTTTTTGAACTCGACGTGACAATTTCTCGGGAAATATATGAAGAACAAAAGGCTGGACTAGAGAACTTCCTTCAATCCTATAAAGCACAAACTCATAACAGAATAGCGTGGATTGAAAAGATCTGGAAACACCAAAAGATCTATCTTGAAAATATTGACATGCTTATGGAGACCTTGAAGCTTCGCGGATATGTTTTTGATTTTAGTCAAGATCCTTTGTATAAAGCGGTTGTCGGTTTTTGTAGCAATTTCTTTTGTGATGTTACTTCAGAGTGTCCGGGTATTACTGACTATAACTTTGTGGCAAATTGCTGTGCTAAGGCTGCACTGGATAAGAAACCTAAGACCATATGGTCTGGAGATCTTCATATCGCTGATATATTGGAAGCACTTTACAGCAACAAATCTACGCTACGAAACAAATTCCCACAAATCTACCTCCGTGCCAGCTATGCCCCCAGACATTATGCCCAGCTCTTCCCACGTTAGTAATTTTTGTGTGTTTTCTTTCCCACATAATTTCCCAATGCTTTTTCGAGAGTTACAGCAGCCAGAGTTGCACAGTGCATATGGTCACTTGGCAGTCCACCGATAGAATTTTGGATAAGGTCGGCATCAACAAGTTTTAGTACTTCATCGGGTGTTTTCCCCTTCGCAAGTTCTGCAGCGGCGGAAACACAGTTTAGGCTATAAACGCATCCGTTTGTCCAATAAGAGGTGTCAGCTACCCTGTTGTTTTTGAATGTGAGGCTTATTTCCATGGTATCCTTGCATCCCCCAGTGACACGTGCGTGTCCATCCGGCGCCTTCAGGTAAGGTGTTAGCCAGTAATAGGCAAGAAACCACGTTACCACAACGGCTATAAGCACACCCGCTCCAGTGAGAAGATGCAACCACATAAAATCCTCCTCAGATTGTTTCTCGTTTCAGAGACCCAACTTGTTTTTAAAGGTCCAAACCCTAAATAATTTCGCCTGGGAGACTGTCCGAGAATAAATTCCGTTGCGAGATCGAGCGAAAACTTCGTCGGAAAGGCAGCGGGGCTAAAAAAACGCCCTAAGACATAGCCGTAGCTACGTCGAGAACATTTTTGGTTCGCCAACACAGTCCGGCGGAATTTGCAGCCGATCGCACCAGAAAGGTATTCTTGGAAAGCCTCCCAGTCAAGGCTATTTTTGTATTCCTGTGACAAATCTTGACAATTTTTGCAATCTCCGATAAAAAGTCTATGCACCCAAGCACTTGATTTTCGATATATTAATACATGGAGAAAATCATTCGGACCAAGACAGTCAAGTGCATTATTCTTTCAAATCTAATTCCAAGCAGAGAGAAAGGACATGATAATGACCAGACAATTCTTGCGAGTGCAGAGGCCATTGAAAGCGACAAGACAACCCTTGAGAAGGGGAGTATCAACAAGTAGAAGTCCGTCGGGGGCGAAAAACACCACAGAAACAGAGACCATGAGCATCGGGCAATCGGTGGAGGTCAAAACAGGGTATATTTCGTTGACGGGAAACCATGGGCTTGAAGCTGGGCCGGACAATACGACCAGTCCCTTGGGAGCGTGGAGAGGAACGCCAGGGGTGATTAAGTTGATTCGGTACGACAGAGTTCTGATAGGTTTGAAAGCGGGTTTTTCGTGGCAATCCTCAGAGTATTGGGTTAGACGATCTGCTTTCTGGAGAATTTTCGAATCTGCATAGCAAAGTTCCTCAAAGCCCCTGGTCAGCAACAAAGGAAGTGCCACTTTATCTCTTGTTGCCTGGTCCATTTGAGATCGAAAAACCCTATTCCCATGTTCCGACTCTCGGCCAGGGGGTATGGTCATTTATTTAGCTTGACAGGAAGGGGGGCCTCCCTGTAAAGTTGCTTTAAATTAATATTGTGTTCTGTTCCTGGTTGAAAAAGAAAAATTCGTAAGCCCTGGAATAATTCCAGGGCTTTTTTTTGGGGAGGAACACAGAAAGAAGGTATTTTTGAATTTTAACACATTTCATTTTCACTCCAATGTTGCTGCGGGAATAAAGGCAGCAGGTTTTGTCGAGCCGACGCCCATCCAAGCGCAGGCCATTCCCTCGATTATGAAGGGACTCGACGTCATGGGGACGGCCCAAACCGGCACCGGGAAGACAGCCGCCTTCGTATTACCCCTCTTGAACCGATTGATCGGGAAGAAACGCGGTCGCATCCGCGCGTTGATTGTCGCACCTACCCGTGAGTTGGCCGAACAGATTCACCAGGAGATATGCACTCTGGGACGTCGAAGCCGTCTTCGCAGTGCCACTGTTTATGGCGGCGTCGGTTTTGACCAGCAAGTGCGAAAGTTGAAAGGTGGCGCGGAGATCATTGTGGCCTGCCCCGGTCGCCTGCTTGACCACATGAACCGTGGGAATGTTGATTTTGCCTCTGTTGAGGTGCTGGTCCTCGACGAGGCGGACCATATGTTCGATATGGGGTTTTTGCCGGACATACGGAAGATATTGAAGCAGATACCCCGTAAACGGCAGACGCTACTGTTCTCGGCGACTATGCCCGCCGAAATAAAACGTCTGGCCCGCGAAATCTTGCACCAACCGGTTACGATTCAAGTAGGCAACCCTGCGCCGGCAGACACTGTCAGCCACGCCCTGTATCCGGTAAACCAACATGCAAAGACGTCATTGCTGCTCAAACTTCTGCGGGGAACCCAAATTAGATCGGCGCTCGTCTTTACGCGAACGAAGCATCGTGCCAAAAATCTTGGGGAAAAGCTCTCCAAGGCTGGATTCCGTTCGACCTCTCTGCAAGGAAATCTTTCTCAGAACCGGCGACAGGCTGCCCTGGATGGCTTTCGTTCGGGCAAATTCCAGATCCTGGTGGCAACCGACATCGCAGCACGGGGAATCGATGTTTCCAGAGTATCCCATGTGATCAATTACGATATTCCTGCCACCGCCGACGCGTATATTCATCGCATCGGCAGAACCGGCCGTGCCCAGCGAAGAGGTGAGGCCCTCACTCTCGTTACCAACGAGGATAAGATGCTGGTTCGCGCGATCAAACGAATCGTCGGCTCGAATATGGAACAGCGCGTTTTGCCGGATTTCGACTACGGTTCGCCGGGTGCATCGGCGCCCAGTCCGAGCGTTTCTTCAAAGCGGCCGTGGAGGAAACGGTACAAAGCATCCGGCATGCCGACGAGACGGAACAACCAATCCTTTTGAGGAACAGCAATGCTTAAAACGA
>MAVP01000077.1 GCA_001751075.1 Desulfobacterales bacterium S7086C20
GAGTATGTTGCTTTTACCTCTATTCCGGTTTCTTTTTGAAATTTTTCAACTAAAATTTTTGGGGCATACCCCTTCCACGTGATTAGGCGAAGGGTTTCTGCTGTTGCGTGACCAATACCAACAACCATAAAAGCGAAAACAATAATTACTGACCAAAAAGCTTTTTTCCTCATGACGTACCTCCTTTTTTTGTGAAAAAACAATAGGTTTAGGGTATATGTAAAACAGCAATCCATACTAAGACTCACTCGAATGGATTACTTGAATCAAAAATTGGGGTCCTCGCCCACTGGTAAAACTTGCAATTTGTCATAAAATCGGGGAAACAAGTTTGATATAGCCGCAAAAAAGCACAAAATACACAAAAAGTAAATTGACATAGAGCAATATCAATTAGTTATGGGCCACAGAAACACGAATTTTTATTTTTTTCCGAAACCATCAATTTTAGGCTACAAAAACATTTTTCCCTGAAAAATTCAACCCCTAATTGAGTAAAAAAGTATTTATTTTACATAAGAAGTTAAAGGGGACACTCCTATCTTGCAAGGTCAACCGGAGTCTTCTCAGACGCCTGGGATTATTGGTGATGAAGAAACGGAATCACTCATCCTTTCAAAAACCTTCTTTACAGCTGCAAAGTCCATATTTGAGAGACCATGTCCTATACTTTGCCGATAGAGTTGGAACACTGTGTGACCAACCGGTGTGGGAGCACCGTTCTCATCCGCGGTTTGTAGTGCAAATCGAACATCCTTTATCATGTGTTTTAGAGGAAACTGTGCATCGAAAGTGTCGTTTATCAGCATCTCTTTTTTAAATTCGAAAAGAGTACATCCCATGGGGCCTGACAACATGGTCTCAAGCATGGCTTCCACAGGAAGCCCACATTTCTCACCAAAATTGATGGCTTCAGAAAGACCTGCCATCATAATGCCCAGAAGGAGGTTCGCCGCCAATTTCATACTTGATCCCTGGCCTGCCTCGCCGCAGTAAATCACATTTTTGCCCATGGTCAAGAGTAGGGGTTCTAGGTCTGTGACTTTCTCTCTGGGGCCACCAGCAAGGATAACAAGAGCCCCTTCCTCCGCCGGTTTCCTTGAACCGGAAACGGGAGCATCTATGGAAACAATGGAACGGGTTTTAAGCTCTTCATCCAACTGTCTGGAATAAGCTGGTGTAACTGTGCTCATGTTTACAAGTGTTTGTCCCTCATCCATGCCAGCCAAAACACCTTCCGGCCCATCCATCACTGCATCAATAGCTTCCGGGCCGGCAAGCATTAGAATAATTATATCCGCCCCTTCAGCCGCCTCTTTTGGGCTCGATGCCACCTTAGCCCCCGCTTCAGCCAGTGGCCCTATTTTGGCGACCGTCCGGTTGTAGACCGTCACATTATAGCCAGCCTTAAGCACATTCTTGGACATGGGTTGTCCCATGATTCCCATACCGACGAATCCAACCTTCAAAGACATAGACATTTCCTCCCCTTTTTGTAAACATTGACTGTACAGTCGTTCAACGAACCGTAAGCCTTAGTTTCTCAATAATCCGCTTGGCTGAAAGTCCGTATTTTTCATACAGATCAGCAGGGCTTCCTGACTCTGTAAAACCCGTAAGGGCAATGAAATCAAATCTTACATTGAGACGTCTGGACCCAATCACATTAAGAACCTCATCCTTAAGGCCGCCATTCTCGAAATGATCTTGAATTGTACAAATCCTACCCGTCTCCCTAGCAGCCTTCTCAATAAGCTTTTCGTCTATCGGTCTGATTGTGGGCATGTCTACGACGCGGACACTCTCTTTTACTGAATTAGCTGCTTTTAGTGCCTCACACAAGATAGGTCCAGAGCAAACAAGGGTAATATCACTCCCCCCTTTTATCTTGTACCCTTGGCCGATTGCAAAACTTCGCACCGGAGTGACACCATATGGGTTGCCATTAGAATAGATCAACGGAACGGGATTCCGTCCGACCCGAAAATAGACCGGTCCATCCAGCTGAAGGACTTCTTCGAAAAGTAAATCCGCCTGAATAGCATCAGAGGGTTCAATAATCGTTATGTGAGGGAGTATACGCATGGCGCCCACATCTTCTGTGCCCTGGTGACTGACTCCATACTCCCCCAGTGCAATCCCTGTATGGCTCCCGATAATCTTCACGTTGAGTCTTGGATAGGAAATATCCTGGCGAACCATCTCCCATGCGCGACCGGTGGAGAATATACCAAAGCTGTTTACTATCGGGATTTTGCCGCAGCTGGCTATAGCGGCGCCCATGCTCATCATATTCGCCTCTTGGACGCCCACGTTTATCGAGCGTCTGTCGAGAGGAACAGGGGCATTTTCCGGATATTGCTCTACAAATTTTAAGGTCCCACAAGCACCAGCCAAATCTGCATTCAAGACAAAAACTTTCTCATATCCCCCCAGTCTGGCTAGGGCATTCCCGTAACCAATTCGGGTTGCCGTAGGTTCAGTATAGGGTTGGTATTGGTTTCTGTGTATAATTTCACTAAGGTCTTCCTGTGTCTCCTCTGGTTGAGTTTTCACAAGCGACTTGTCCTTCATCGCAACGGGCTTCTGTTCAGATACCCTTTTTTCAAGAACATCGATCTTGCCGAGACATTCTCTTTCGGCACGTTCGTATTCATCTAGACTTAAGGGGACTGCATGATAGGAACAGACGCCCTCTATTTCTGAAGCGCCCTTCCCTTTTATGGTATTACTTATAATCATGAGTGGTTTGTCATTCTGGTTACGCGTCCTTTTGAAATAATCCAGGGAGTCTATAATCGCATAGAAATCATGGCCATCAATGACTCGCACATCCCAATTAAAGGCCTTGAGTTTCTCATCCAGAGGGTCTAACTGGTTAATGTCATCGGTGCATCCATCCACTTGGAGGCGATTGTAATCAATGAACCCGCATATGTTATTCAGCTTTTTGTTTGGGATAGTCAAACAGGCCTCCCAGACCATACCTTCTTGGAAGTCCCCGTCTCCTAAAATGACGTAGGTATTGTAATCATAACCATACACCTTGGCATGGAGGGCCATACCGGCTCCGATCGATAAACCATGCCCCAGGGAGCCTGTACTAAAATCGACCCCTTTGGTGCCATGTTCCACCATCTTGCCTTTATCTGTGTAAACCCTGTACATGGCGGGGTGACCTTCGAGGGGCGAGTCTATCTTGCGGTAGATCCTTAGGAGATCTTCACTAAAGAACCCCGCCTGAGCGAGTGCGGCATATAGAGCCGGTGCAGCATGTCCCTTGCTCAAGATAACCCGGTCGCGATTTGCCCATAGGGGATACTCCGGGTCGTACTTCATAATATCTTCCCAAAGACCTGTAGCAGGATCATAGGTCCTCCCAAAATATAGGGCAGTCAGAATATCTGCAATTGAAAGAGAACCACCTGGGTGTCCCGTCCCTGTTTTTGTGATGTTTTCCAAAGCATTTTTACGGATTCTTGTGGCAATTAACTCAAGACGGTCGATTTCTCTTGTTCTATCAAGAAACTTCCTCTGTGACATGGCTGCTTCACCTTTCTCTTGTTCTTTAGTCATCAATACGGCCCTATTCTGGGCAATGAATAGATTGACTTCCATCCTTTAGAACCAGGTTCTTTAAGGTAAGGTTCCATCTCCTTGTTGGTTCTGAACGTTGTACTTTCAGGGTCGGGCACCGTTCCGGCAGGCCACGTTTCGAGGATGTTATTGCACAACAAATCAATGTATTCGCAAATTGCGACCACCGCACGAATGGTTTTACCTTCCTTAGCCAAACTCGCTTTTCCAACAACCGCCTCTGGAGTCGCTACTAGCTCAAGTGGAAGGTCACCCGCCCTCGACCTATAAGTGTTCGGCCTAATAAGATCCTCCACGGACTTATCAAAATGCCCATCAGGGAGATATTTGAAATCGGGCATGGGCCCGGTGTCTTCTGCATGTGCCATATCTACCATTTCAGGAAAGAGCTCCAGTCCTAAAGAGGTCTCAGCCTCATCAGCATGTACAAACCGGTCTTCCAGCTTTCCACCGTGCTCTTTTATCTCGAAGAACTCCCTCACTGCCCTGTGCCATTCAAGGGCAAGATAGAACCCTGGCAGCTGATAGGTGTTCATGAATCTCTTAGCCGCCTTCTCTATCTCGTTTTGCTGTGCATGGTTGTTTATCCATATTTGCTTCCGGAAACCATCGTTCCACAGACCGTACATGACATGCATGATGGTTTGTTCAAAGGCCTCATCACTTACCATAACACTACCATACATACCTTGGTGCCAGGGAGGATGGACACCGTAATTAATTGGAAAGGCCAAATTGATGGGTGGATTCCCTGATTTTTTCTGTTTGCGTCGTACAGCTTCGGCAATACGGGTGACTAACAAGGTATCAAATGCGCTGACTGTGTGCATGCCATGATTCTCAGTACACCCGACCGGAACGATGACAATATCGTTATTGCGACGATTTTCAATTACTTCTTTTCTGATAGTATTCTGGATGTATGATCCCGGCTTCTCTAATTCTCCAAGAGAGGGTATCCCATATTCTTTGAGTAACTCCTCAATATCCGCGTCAGGCATATTATAAATCCGCTGTTTCAGTCTACCCACGGCCGTATCTTCAAAGGGTAACCGACATTCTATTTTATCCATTTTCAGACCTCCTCAGATTATGCAGTAATTGGTTATGCTATTAAGGAACCTATTATCAGGATTTGATCCCAGCAATTTCCTCCATCAAAGCGACAAGCCCGAAATAATCAAGTCCTCCTTTTCCCATAGCCTTCATTGCTCCATAGAGTTGCCGGGTTAGAGCCGTAATGGGCATGGGAATATCCATGGATCTTCCTGTATCAAGGGCTAGATCAAAGTCTTTCGCCATTTGGGACGCTGTGAAGGCGGGAGAAAAGCTTCGGTCTTTTAGCAACTGGACCTTAAATCCAATAAGGGGAGAGGCTACTACACTGTTGTTTATGATCTCGATCATTTGATTCCAGTCCAATCCCCCTCGTTTCCCGAACGTGAGAGCCTCTGCTGTCATGGCTGACGTAATCCCCACCATCATATTGAGCAAAAGCTTCAGGTAGCGTGCCTCATCGCGTTTGCCAACATAGAAGTTTTTTTGACCAAGAACGCCGAAAACATCCTGACATTGATCATAGGCTTCCTTTGGACCGGAAGCCAAGATTGTCAAGGTTCCGGCTTCTGCATATTCGGTACTCCCAGATACCGGAGCTCGTAGATACTTGATGCCTTTTTCCTCTGCCGCTTCGTTCACACGAGCTGACATCACAGGTGAGACTGTACTCATGTCAATATATATAGCTTGGGCTTTTGCACCTTGAAATGCGCCGTTCAAACCAATGGAAACGTCTTCCAAGGCATGGTCATCCGGAATCATAGATATGATGACATCAACATCAGCAGCAACAGCTTTGGGCGAATCCGCAACCTTCGCTCCCTTCTCCGCCAGTTCTTCCATAGCTGACGGAACAACGTCATAGACCGTTAACGAGTAGCCTGCGCTGAAAAGATTTCTCGACATGGGATTTCCCATCTTACCCAAACCGATCATACCCACTCTTTGTTTTCCACCCATGCATTCCTCCTGAGGCTATCTAATGCCAAACAGTTTTTTTCCGCTTTTGATCCCTTTTATTGATGATTTTATGTCTTGCATTTTCTCAAGGCTTTGAGCACCTCTTCTTCCGATCTGTTAATCGGATGACCCAGATTTCGTTTCATCAGCCTTTTGAAGACGGTATGTCCGCTTTTCTGTTCAAGCATCCACTCGCGGGCAAACTTGCCAGATCTAATCCCATCCATAACTTCAGCAAAGAGTTTCTAAGTGTCAGTACCAGCCGCTAGTTCTCCTCTCGAATGTCTCAAAAGCCAGTTGAGTAGCATACAAACTCATTCCTTCTATTTGTTCTCCAAACAAATTAACAATTGTTTCTTCTTGAAAACTGAACATCAGAACTCCTTGGGTTGACCCAATCCCGATGGACATCGCGATCACATCGCGATCACAATGTTCAGAGCATCACCTGAGAAATTTTATTTAACGCCAATAAGGCCGACGAATCCTTCCTTCCGCAAGTATCTTGCTCGCACATCACCTCCTCCCATCCCAGGAGCAACAATAATCAAGTCAACAAAGTTTGGAGGGCAGATATAATCATAAGGTCATATGTTGGCCGGACATTCTATTTTCCTCTATTTCTTTGGTAACACAATATATTCCTTTGCCCTCAAATCCTGGATTGAAACATAAATTATCGGATTTACATTCTGCCTTACGCAGATTCCCATTTTGCCAACGATTAACTAAGTCTGGTTCTCTGATAAATGGACGGCTCATTGAAATGTAATCGGCGATCCCATTGGCAATAATCTTGTCTGCAACCTCGAAAGACCTCAAACCACCTACGAGGATTAATGGTGTTTTTATCTCGCTTTTAAATCTGCGCGCATATTCTTTAAAATAAGCTTCCTTGTCCACTGTTGTAATCCCTGGTCTGCTTGGGGAAAGCTTTCCGGTTCTTATGATACCACCACTCATCTCAATAGCGTCAAAGCCCGCATTGGCGAACATTTTTGCTGCTTGTAAAGAATCGTCGATTGTCATTCCATTTTTTATAAAATCAGCGCAATTCATCTTTATTAATATTGGATAATTTTTTCCTACAATCTCTCTTACGGCATGATATATTTGGAGATGGATTCTGATCCTGTTATCAATTGGCCCTCCATATTCGTCCTGTCGTTTGTTGTAAGCAGGGGACAAGAATTGGCTTAGAAAATAGCCATGGGCCGAGTGGATTTCAATTCCATCAAAACCGGCTTCCTTGGCTCTTTTTCCTGCTTGGGAGTAAGAATCAACAATTCGTTGGACATCTTCATGTGTTATTATTTTCATGTGCTTTTCGTAAAAATCGTCAGAATTTGACACGGCCAGCGCTGGGCTGCCTGTGAGCTGCTCCTCGGCATACTGTCCTGCATGCGCCAGTTGCATAATAATTTTGCCACCATTTTTATGAACTGCCGAAGTCATCTCCTTTAGTTTGTGTATAAGTTCATCCTTATAAACGCCAAGTTGCCAAGGTGTTCCCTGACCTTCCTGAGACACATACGAATGGCTGCTTATTATTAGGCCAACACTACCTTTGGCAAGTAATGCCATCATCTTTATTAATTTAGGGGTGACTTCACCTTCTTTAGTTGCGAGCCCTTCCCAGGTTGCCGCCCGCACAAATCTATTCTTTAATGACATTCCGTTAATTGAGCTTTCTTCAAACAACTTGCTCATTGATGTACTCCGATATTTTTCTCATATAACGGGCGCGAGATGATATGCAGGCATGAGCAATGCCACTGGTCTGTGCCATAATTTCACTCTCTCTTCTCAATACACGTACCCCAAATTGAAAGAACAATCCTCCAACGATTTGTAACTCCTTCTCTCATAAGCTACTCAAAAGTTTATTGTTGACGTGCCATTGTTTGTTTCAATCCGTGAGCTTCAGCACCAGCATCTTATAAGGTTAAGCAGTCTCTTTTGTGGATATTAGAGAAAATATAGTTGGTTGGGCTCCGCATTCTATGGTTCCATCGCGACCAGAGCTGCTCTACCTAGTTTTCTGCTGCTACAATTGCACCTTGAAAATCGACATAGGCAGCCTCGATTTCCCTCAGCTCTTCATCACGCAACATCCAATCGCAGGCCTTGGCAGTTTCAGAAATCTGGCCTTTCTTTCTTGCACCTACGATTGCTGCGGTGATGCCTTCTCTGCTCAGGACCCAACTCACTGCAAGCTGAGCAACAGTGTGGTCACTTTGGACTGCTACGTTCTTTAATGCGTCTATGAAATGAATGAACGGAGTCAGAAAAGGTTCTCTCACGTACCTCATTCTGGGGTCTTCACGCTGGCGTTTCCGCCAGTCATTCTCCGGTAGTTTGTTCACCCATTGAGCGTCTACCTTGCCGGTCAGAAGCCCATTTTGCATGGGACTATATGTAATTACACCTGTATTACTATTACGGCACCATGGAAGAATTTCGTTTTCGATTCCTCTCTCAAGCAGGCTGTAGGGGGGCTGGAGTGATGAGGCGGATCCAGATCGAGAGATCCTTTCCAATTGCTCAACGCTAAAGTTGGAGACACCTGCCCATTTGATTTTGCCTTGTTCTTTCAGATACAGGAGCGTCTGAAAAGCCTCCTCGATGTTTTCATCAGGGACGGGCCAATGAATCTGATACAGATCGATACAGCCCACCTGTAACCGTTTAAGTGAAGCATCTACTTCCTTAAGGATCGTTCCCCTCGAAATATGTCGAACAGCTTGCCCTTTTTCAGCGGGTAGCACACCACATTTGGTCGCAATAATGATTGGCTCCCCCCACTCCTTCATCGCTTTTCCAACGGCTTCCTCAGAACGACCAAAGCCATACGCCGCAGCAGTATCAATCCAGTTAATTCCCTTTTCGAAGGCTTCGAGAATAGCTTCTACAGAATCCCTTTCATCCTGCGGGCCCCATCCCATTGCCCAATCCCCGCCGCCAATTGCCCAAGTTCCGAGGCCAATGACGGTAAGTTCAAGATCAGTGTCACCTAATTGTCTTTTTTCCATAATATGATACCCCTAACAAGATTTTCAGCTTTTTCAAGTTTATATTAAGAAATACCCGAAGATGAGCAGGGTGGTTCCCCAACAAGCAAAAAAGGCTCCCATAAGGCCCAGGGAAACAAAGGTTGGGCCAGTGATGACAGATCGATTTTGGATCATGGGCAGATGAGATATCTTACTTATATTACTCGACGATTTCGTACCCTGCCTCCTTAAGGGAGGAGGAGGCATAAACGAAAAGGATCTCGCAGGCGGTATCAAAGGGATTGTACAACCAATGCACGGCCCCTTTTGGTACCCAGACTGTATCGCCCTTGACGATCTTCCTCTCCTGCGTCCCCTCTCCGACGCCTCCAATACCCTCGCCCGAAAGGATATAAAAGACTTCCTCTGCATTGGGATGATAGTGCTTCTTATGATAGGAGGTTTTCGGTTCGAATACGGCCCACCCGAAGGTGATGGTTTCTGCACCGCCCATTTCCTTGTCCACAAGAACCCGTCGAAGAGCAAATTCCTTTTCAGATTTCATGAGATCTTTGATAGGTTCGATTCTTCCATCCTCCAGCTTAAGGATATGTTTCATTTTTATGTCTCCTCAGTTCAAACCTCGTTAGGGTGTACAATGACTTTTATGGCGCCACCGATCCGTTCTGTGAATGTCTTGAACGCCTCTTTCACATTAGCTAAAGGAAATGAATGGGTGGCCAGAGGCATCAAGGATATTCGCCCCTTTGACAACATAGATACAGCCCTGGCGCAATTCGCCCACCCCTCTCCTCGAATGGCATAAATATTTATATTACGCATGCCTAAGAGAGAGAAATTTACTGCGGCCGGTTCTTCAGGATATCCCACCAATAAAATTTTCCCCATTCTTTTGGACATCTCAGCAGCCATTTGAGGCCCCCGCACATTGCCCGATGACTCGACGACCAAGTCCGCCCCGATGCCATTTGTTTCTTCCCTTATCACCTTAAGAGGATCTTCCTCGTTAACGTTTATGACTCGATCCGCACCCATAGTTTTGCCCATCTCAAGGCGGCTATCTCTGGTGCCAACTAAGAAAATCTTCTCAGCGCAAAGTGCCTTGGCCACTCCAACAGCTATCAGGCCCAAGGGTCCCGGCCCTACAACAACCACCTGATCTCCCACAACGTAACCGCCAATGGTCTGAAAACCATACAGGATACAACCGAGATTGGTGATTAAGGCGGCCTCATTGAACTCAATAGAATCAGGAATCTTATGCACAGTGTTTATGTGGTTGACCGCATACTGAGCAAATCCCCCATTAGTTGTGAAACCATTGGCACGATGACCTCTCTTGAGGTTGCCGTAATTGAGGCATGCGGTGTAGTTTCCGTGCCTGCAGTTTCTGCAACGACCACAACCATAGCTAGCCTCCACAGCGACCCTGTCGCCCACTTCAAACTCGTCCACGGTTTCTCCCACGGCTGACACGGTTCCAGCATATTCATGCCCGATAATGAAGGAACCATAGGGAGGTTGTGCTTCCCAGGGCTTTTCAATGAGACTCACGTCACTTCCGCATACTGCGCAGGCGTTTACCTTGATCAAGACATCTTGTGGCCCAGGGGAAGGCGTTTCAACCTCTTTAGTCTCCAATTGATTTGGCCCCATCAACACGACGGCCTGCATTTTTTTTGGTATCTTCTCCATGCGTTGGTCTCCTTTCATCAAGTATGAACTGACGGTTGGTCACGTTTTCCAACTGGGTGATCATAATGAATTGAGAGACTGGATGTCAAGGACGAGTGAGACCCAAAAGGTCACTGCTGAACCATTTTTATTGCCTTTGACGGCAGGGCAATGTATAAATTAAATTATTGATGATAGAAAACTTCAGTTTCAGTATGGGCTGACCAAAAGCCCTCGGTTACTCTTGATGCCCATGTAAAAA
>MAVP01000078.1 GCA_001751075.1 Desulfobacterales bacterium S7086C20
CAATCTCGGCGTCAATCTGCGGAATTGCTTGTGCGACGTACTACAGTACGTCTCAGCGCAATCCCTTGATTTCCTTGACCTTACGAAAAATTGCTCATTTCTGAATTGGAAACTTATCCCAGTGCCCATCAATTTGTGTGCTATTTATGGATGGGCACTAATTACTAGTACGGAGTATTATTATGGACTATAAAGCGACCTTGAACCTTCCTAGGACAGCCTTTCCGATGAAGGCAAATCTTTCCAAACGAGAGCCTGAGATGCTAAAGCAATGGGAAACTGCGGGGCTTTATGAGGAGCTTCGCAAGGCCTCGAGTAACAAACCGCCTTTCATCCTACACGACGGTCCACCTTATGCCAATGGACATATACATATTGGCACTGCGATGAACAAGATCTTAAAGGATATGATCATTAGGTCCCGTCAGATGGATGGATTTGACGCACCTTATGTACCGGGCTGGGATTGTCATGGACTTCCTATAGAGCATCATGTGGACCATGAGCTGGGCAAGAAAAAGAACAAGATGAATCAGACCCAGATACGTAAGAGGTGTCGAGCCTATGCTGAGAAATATATCGAAATTCAAAAGGAAGAATTTAAAAGGCTTGGCGTCATGGGAGAATGGGATAACCCATATCTTAGCATGAGCCACGACTATGTAGCCACTATAGTGCGGGAGTTTGGAAGATTTGCTCTCAATGGGAGCCTCGCTAAGAGCAAGAAGCCGATATACTGGTGCAGTACGTGTAAGACAGCACTGGCGGAAGCAGAGGTTGAGTACGAAGATGAGACTTCTCCGTCCATTTATGTCAAGTTTCCTTTTTCGTCCGATTTGGGAACCGACTTTCCTTCATTGGATGGTCGAAAGTGTTGTTTGGTTATATGGACCACAACCCCGTGGACGCTTCCGGCCAATCTTGCCGTTGCCCTGCACCCTGATCTTGAATATGTGGCAGTTGAGGTCGGCGAGGAGATTTATATCTTGGCACAGGGACTTTTGGGAAATGCTTTGGAGGCCCTTGGGATCGAGGACTACGAGATATTGACCCGAATTAACCCAAAGGCATTGGAAGGAAAGAACTGCCGCCATCCCCTCTATGATCGTAAGTCACAAATTATCTTGGCGGCACACGTGACCCTAGATGCTGGGACGGGGTGTGTGCATACAGCGCCGGGCCACGGGCGAGAGGATTATGAAGTGGGCCTGGCGTATGGACTTGATATTTATTCGCCGGTAGATAGAGATGGGTGTTTTGAGCAAGATGTAGAGTTTTTTGCCGGCAGTTTTGTTTTTGATGCAAATAGCGCCATTATTGAAAAACTTGTGGAGTTAGGAATGCTTATCGGCAAATTTGAAATAGAGCACTCCTATCCGCATTGCTGGCGGTGCAAGAAGCCGGTGATTTTTAGGGCCACTGAACAGTGGTTTATTTCTATGGAAAAGACGGGGCTTAGAGAAAAGGCCTTAGGTTGTATTGACGAAGTCGAGTGGATCCCCACTTGGGGCAGGGACCGTATATACGGGATGATCGAAAACCGTCCGGATTGGTGTATTTCTCGTCAGCGTACCTGGGGTGTTCCCATAGTAGCCTTTTACTGCCGGAAGTGCGGAGCATGGCTTGTTACACAAGAGATCATCGATCATGTGGCTCGGTTATTTGAAAAGCATGGGGCCGATATCTGGTTTGAGGCAGATACCTGTGACCTTCTGCCGGAAGGAACGAGGTGTCCACAATGTAAGGGAGAAACGTTTACAAAAGAAAAGGACATCTTGGATGTATGGTTTGATTCCGGCGTTAGCCACACGGCAGTTCTTGAAAAAAGGGATTATCTGAAGTGGCCGGCTGACATGTATTTGGAAGGCAGTGATCAGCACAGGGGCTGGTTCCACAGCGCGCTTCTTACCGCAGTAGGCACCCGCGGGAAAGCGCCATACAAGAGTGTGCTTACTCATGGTTTTGTTGTAGACGGCAAGGGCGAGAAGATGTCCAAGTCCAAGGGCAATGTAGTAGCCCCTGATGAGATTATCAAGCAACACGGGGCGGAAATCCTGCGGCTGTGGGTTGCGGCCTCAAATTATCAGGATGATGTGAAGATTTCTGATAAGATCCTCAAGCAGCTTACAGATGTTTACCGGAGGATTCGAAATACATGCCGTTTCATCCTGGGGAATGTCGGCGATTTTGACCCTAAGGCCGATGTTGTCGAATATTGTGATATGTTTGACATTGACCGGTACGCCCTTCACTGTCTCCAAGAACTGGTAAGGCGCGTTCGCAAAGGATATGAGACCTTTGAGTTTCATGGGGCCTATCATGCCTTGCACAATTATTGTACATTGGACTTAAGTTCTTTTTATTTAGATGTCCTAAAAGACAGACTCTATACTTCGCCTCCCAAATCGGTGGCCCGACGTTCAGCCCAAACAGCGCTGTATATCATAATAGACACATTAACCCGTCTTGAAGCCCCGATGATGATTTTTACTGCCGACGAAATATGGTCCTATATGCCAAAGATGAATGACAAGGCAACTAGTGTACACCTGTGCGACCTTCCTGTGGTTAATGAATCGTTTGTAGATTCCGGATTGGCCGAAAAGTGGAAACATATACTTGATCTGAGGGCTGAGGTCAGCAAGGCCTTGGAAGAAGCTAGGGCGAGTAAGACAATCGGACATTCCCTTGACGCGGCAGTTACAATATCAGTGCCGGAAGGCTTCCCTGAAGAGGCGATGCCAAGTGCTGAAAAACTGCGGTCTATCTTTATCGTTTCCAAGGTTTCTATTTCCTTCGATGAAAGTCTGAGGGATGCTTATAGAAGTGTCAATATTGCTGGGTTGAGTGTTGGTGTGGCCCGTGTTGAGGACGCCAAGTGCGAACGTTGCTGGATACATGACCCCTCCGTAGGTGGTGATGAGACGCACTCAACAATTTGTGCTCAATGTGTCAAAGCCCTCAAGAATGCAGAAAGCCGGACTTGATGGACTCGTAAAAAGTCCATAAACAGACGACACAGTAAAAAGCTCCAGATGCAAGGCGCGCAAGTCTTGAGGAATGAGGCGTACTTATCGTACGTCGCAATGACGAAAGATGAAGCGCAACGCCGCAGATGGACTTTTTACGAAGTCGTCGGACTTGAAGAATCACTATATGAGACTTGCAGTTCTTTGTGGCATCGTGGTTCTGGTTGATCAGGTAACCAAGCAGATCATCTTAAGTGTCTTTGCACTTAATGAAAGTCTGGAGGTTATACCTGGTTTTTTTGCTCTTACCCATGTCCACAATACCGGAGGCGCCTTCGGACTCTTTGCTGGAAAGGCCTCGAGTATTCGTACTGCGTTTTTCCTGGCAGTCTCGTGTTTGTCCCTGGGAGTTATTTTCTACTTATATACGACCATAGCCCGTGGGAAACCGTGGGTTGCCGCCGCCTTTTCTCTCATCTTTGCAGGGGCCTTGGGAAATCTGATTGATCGGATCCGTTTCGGGGAGGTAGTCGATTTCCTGGATTTTTATATTGGCACGACACATTGGCCGGCTTTCAACGTGGCGGACAGTGCCATCTGTGTCGGAGTTGGGATATTGCTTCTTAATGTGGTGCTAAAAAAGATATGATATGCATCCCGTATTGTTTCACATAGGTCCCTTTACGCTCCACACTTATGGGGTGTTTGTTGCCATGGCCTTCTTGTCGGCCATAGGGTTGGCCCTCAAAGAAGCACGCAGGGTTGGAGAAGACACAAACAAGATCTTGGATCTGTGCTTTTATGTCCTGATTGCAGCCATAGTAGGCTCACGAGTACTTTATGTCTTCATTAACTGGCAGGTTTTCCGGCAAGACCCTGTGGAGATCATACGGATATGGCACGGGGGCCTTGTATTTTATGGCGGATTCATTGCTGCTTGCCTTACGGCGGTATGGTACACAAGAAAAGAGGGGCTTTTCTCGTGGAAGACTGCCGATATCTTGGCCCCCTCAGTTGCTTTTGGACAGTTTGTTGGGCGTATAGGGTGCTTTTTTGCTGGTTGTTGTTACGGCAAACCTTGTGAGTTGCCATGGGCAATAACCTTTACGCACCCGGATTCATTGGCTCCAAAAGGTATGCCGCTTCATCCCACACAGATCTATTCGTCGGTCAATGGGTTAGTGATATTTGTTGTCCTTGTAAGCCTAAAGCGGGTCAAGGCATTTGAAGGTCAACTCTTCTGGATGTATGTATTGCTCTATGGTGTAAGTAGATCAATTATCGAGATCTTCCGAGGAGATGAACGAGGTATGCTTGTGGATGGGCTCTTTTCGACATCCCAGTTTATTGGTGTGCTCATGGCAGCGGTTGCCTTGGTTATGATGATAGTATTGAGGGCTCGGGATGTCAGAGGTCAATTATAGCGCAATGGGACAACTGGTTGAGGGGATGAAGACAGGAGACGTAGTTCCCGTATATCTTTTGTACGGTGACGAATTTCTATATAAGAATGCCTTCCAGACCCTTTTAGACGTAATGGTGCCGGAAAAGGAGCGAACACTAAACTACGAAGCGTTGGATGGGGTGACAGTGGGTGCTGAAGAGGTTATTGGCCGCTTGAATACGTTCCCGCTGCTTTCAGGCTCGAAGGTAATTGCCCTTCACGATACAAGGGTGTTTTATTCAAAGGTAAGTGCCGAGGAACTTGCCAGCAAGTCAAGGGAGGCCTTTAAGAAAGAAGATCTGATGGGAGCTTGTCGTTATTTTGTTCATATGTTGAGTACACTCGACCTGTCTTTTGATGATGTCAACGATGGACAACTTGACAGAGTGTGGGAAAAAGGATCATCAGATAATCGTAACATCGGCAAGGGGGAAAGCGGTTTATGGCTCAAAAGGGTTGTTGAACATTGTTTCCAGGAAAAAATAGAGATTCCCGGCCACGATGATGCAGCCGATTTGTTGAGTGAGGCCATTGTGGCAGGAATTCCAGGGACGAATCATCTTGTGCTGACCACTGATTTTGTTGATAAGCGTAGGAAGTTGTACAAGACGATCAAGAAGGTCGGTGTGATTGTTGATTGTTCCATTTCCCAAGGTACTAAGTGGGCTGATGAAAAAGAGCGGAAAGGGGTTTTGAAGACTCACATGAAAAAGGCCTTGGCACAGGAGGGCAAGACTGCTGCTGCCGGCCTTTTTGAGGCCCTGTATGAAAAAACAGGCGCAAATCTGCGGACATTTGCCGGCGAAATCGAAAAACTTGTTTCCTTTGTGGGTGATCGCAAGGAGATCTCGGTTGATGATGTCGCAAAGGCCTTGGATAAGAGCAAACAAGATCCCATCTATGAGCTTGGCAATGCCATAGGGGAAAGGGATATTGCAAAAACGCTCTTTTATGTAGATAGCCTCCTGAAAGCAAACTTCTATCCCCTTCAGATCTTGTCAGCTGCCATTAAGCAGGTGCGAAGATTAATTTTGGGAAAGGATCTTGTGCGCATATGCTTAAAGGGCAAATGGAGTAACCAGCTTGACTATGGCAGGTTTCAAAAAATGCTGTTGCCGGAGCTGAAAGGTCTTGAAGAAGACTCTTTGGTCAAAGAGGTGCATCCTTACGTTTTGTTCAAGACGCTTGAGTTTAGTGAGAACTATACCTTCAGAGAGCTTTTAGAGAGCTTGGAGATTTTACTACAGGCTGACAGAGCACTCAAGTCAAGTGGACAGAGCAGCAAGCTTGTCTTAGAACGTGCGATAATGGAGATTTGCGGAATACCTGCTTGATATTAGAAAAGAGATTAACCGCTAATATTATTAGGTTGAAAACAGCGATTAGCAGTAGTCTGCGGTTTTAAAAAAGTGTAATCCATGCGCACGCTAGCTTCTGATCAGGACAAAAGGCCTTCCAATATTATTTTTTTTGCATCGAAGATAGAATTGCACGAAACGTTATTGCTGCTATAAAAGAAGGCATCGTCCTGAGTGTGCATACCTACAAGATTCGAACGACCAAAGACCGTATCAGTCTTTACTTTCCCTTTGAGATCATACCCGTGATGAGCAAGAACGACTAGATCCGGGGCTTGCTCGACGTACGGTCCACGGTAAAGGTCTTCCTTGTGATAGATCTCCTTGACAACTTTGTTGCCATCTTCGTAAGCAAGACCTTCAAGGCCCTCTTTGATTTCCTGTCGTATCCGTTCATAGTCAGTAGGATCGACGGTTCCGAGAGGGTATTTATCCTTTAGATTAATGTAAATCCGAGAAGGATCCATGGCAAAGGCTTTCGATCCCCGGCCTATATCCATAATGCTTTCGGGTTCGGCCTTTTGATATTTTAGATATCCGTTTTCTTCTAGCCAGCGATTTAGGTATACTTCTGTTATTATACCCGTAAACCCATGGTCAGAAAGCATGTAGAATTGGTTTCTCCCTTCCTTCGAACCTTCCAAGGCCAAAAAGCGATCATAAATATAGCCTACAAAGTCATCCACACTTTTGTAATATTGCATGAAGGCTTGATGGTATTGGTGTTCCTTTTGTTCATAGGCCTCCCAGAGAAAGTGCATCAAGCGATCAGTGCCGGTGACCACTACGATGAAAAGATCCCAGTCAATCTCGTCCCAAAGAAAATTTGTTGCTTCTTTGCGTCCTTGAAGGGTGGCATAGAGGTCTTTAAACAGAAATTCGTGGTCTTGGCGAGCTTTCATGGTATCGACATCGATGCGGTAGTCCATTTCGTTCAAGCGGGGGATGAGGTTTGATGGGTAAACTGCCTTGTTGATGTCAATGGCGACAAATCCGGATATAAGTGCCCCGTCAATTTGGCGGGCAGGGTAGGTTGCCGGCATGTTAATGACTACGGCCTTTTTTTGTTGTGCTTTAAGATTGTCCCATAACGTGGGAGCTTTGAGGTGTGTGAAATTGGGGAAATACATCTTGTAACTTCCCGGTTCAAAATCCATGAATCCAAAAACGCCGTGTTCGCCTGATTGGGTGCCTGTCATAAAAGACGACCAAGAAACTGACGAGATCTCCGGGATACAGACACTCGTTTGACCAAAGTATCCGCCGTTAAAAATGGATGCCATGTTGGGGATATGCCCATTGTTTTTAAGATTTTCTGACAGACTATAGGGAACACCGTCCAGACCGACTACAACTGTCCGTTGTCTTGTTTGTTTCTTGAATTTGTCTAAGAAGCCCATTTAGTTGTCCTTTCTTTTGACGACTTCGTAAAAAGTCCATCTGCGGCGTTGCGCTTCATCCCCGCCCTGTTAAATTCTCGCTACACGAGACGGCGAAGCCGATTTAACAGGGTAAATCATTGCGACGTACGATAAGTACGCCTCATTCCTCAAGATTGCGCCACTAAAGTGGCTTGACACGAAGTGAAGCCTGCGCCAAAACATTACGCGCGCCTTGCATCTGGAGCTTTTTACTGTGTCGTCTATTTATGGACTTTTTGCGAGTCCATCTCTTTCGGTGATTTCAATTTCAACCCGTCTGTTTGCTGCTCGACCTGTCAGTGTCTCGTTAGGTTCAACAGGGTTTTTCTCCGCCATGCCTATGGCTTGTATCCTCGACGGGCTGACTCCCTTTGCCACCAAATAACTTTTCACTACAAGTGCACGGAATTCGGAAAGCTTCGTATTAAAGTGATGGCTCCCCAGTGTATCGGTGTAGCCCTTGACTAGAATGCCTGCATCAGGGTTTTGAATTATAGCGGAGGCGAGAGTGTCAAGGTCGGCATATAGTTCGGGTGAGATTTCATTGGTATTAAAGTTAAAGGGAATTACAAGGTTAAAATCCTCGGAGAGCAAAGGTACGGTTTTTCTTTGGTCTTGAGGATTTCCTTTAAGAGTGCTCGTTATCCCTTTTATTGTTGCAGTTTGATCTACAGGCGTTGGTTTCGGTAGTGAAATATTGGATGCGGTGACTTCTTTCGTATCGCTATTACTATGTTCTTGTGGGTGGATATCTTCTTGTACTATCTCTAATGGTGTGTAGGCTATTGTTTCTCTTTGGATGATATCTTTACCTCCTAGAGGTGGTTGCAGCGTTGGCGCTTCAACTCTTTGAGCTTCAATATTTGGATTGGTATGTTTTTCGTTTTTCAAAACCTGCTTATGGTTGTTATTATAATAATTTATTGCCTTTTCAATATAGGGTCTATATCTTTTTTCATTAAGCAAGATATATCCTGAAAAGGCCACTAACAGTCCTAAGCCGGCGTAAAGGACCGGCCACCGGATGAAGAACCACTTTTTCCGGCTTCTTGTATGAAACTGTTCTTGAAATCGATATACTTGCCTTTCTGTTGGCAATGCGAGTTCTTGGGCACATTCCTTTATGATAGAAGGGCTAATTGATCTTACTTCCCTTACAAAACCGGTCAATAGGGCATGATCACAGATGATGTTGATAAGGCGTGGATAGCCGCGCGAAAAGGTATATATTTCCTGAATAGCTTTTTTGTTAAAGATTTGTGTTTCTGTGCCCGCAACTCTCAGGCGGTATTTTATATATTCCGCTGTTTCTGTTTCCGTTAATGGCTTGATTTGATGTGTAACTGTAATTCGCTGCCTAAGAGCACTGCAGCTTGCTAGTATGCCGTTGAATTCGTTTTGTCCAACAAAGAATATGTTTATGAGTTTTGTGTTTTCCAGCTCTATGTTTGACAAAAGCCTGATTTCTTCAAGGAGTTGTGTTGATAGCCTTTGGGCCTCGTCAATAATCAAGAGGACGGTCTTATTATTTGAATGGGCCTCTTTTAGAAACCGCGTAAAGTAATTAAGAAAGTCAACCTTTCTTGTAAACTCACTTTTAATGTTGAAGGCCTGTGCAAGGAAATTGAAGAACTCGAGTTCTTCCAAATGTGGATCTACGATAGTTGCAACAATTACATCACTGCCGAGGTTTTGTAGCAGTGTTCTTATGAGAGTCGTCTTACCGGTGCCCACATCACCTGTAAGAAGCAAGAAACCTCTTCTGTCAAGAACTCCGTAATTCAGTGTTGCTAGGGCTTCTTTGTGCTTTTCACCTAGCCACAGGAATCTGGGGTCCGTGGTGATCTGAAACGGCTTTTGTGTCAGACCATAGTGCGATAGATACATGCCTACATATAACCCAAGGAACGCAGTTGAGACATAATCTGTTCTTTGTCTTGGCCACGACCTCCCCGTTCGGTTGTGTTTTCAAGGTCTTGTTCCCAAGCTGGGATATCGGAATCCTTGGTGGTAGAACCCTTTGCACCCAAAGACCGATAGCCCTGGTAGTAGAGTGAGCAGAACGGAATCTTATATTGATGGATAGTATTCCATATGTCGCGTTCCTTGAAATGCAAAATAGGGTGAACCCTGGTGTGATCTGGATTCGTTCTTTGACTTAAATAGGTTTCTTCAATTCTGGCTTCTTGTTCATCCCACCGGATTGCCGTGGAGAGTGCCTTTACACCGTTTTTTTCCATAAATAGATTCATGGCTACTGTTTTCATGAGATGATTGCCGACATATGATTCTGGTTCGAAGGGAAAGCTATCTTCAGTAAAACCAAGCTTTTCAATCTCTTGTCGGTTTCTTTCGTTAAGGTCTTTAACCTTGATTGAATCTCCAATGTTTTGTGCCTTGTTGCTTACGTCAGTATTCTTTACGGTATGGACCTTGACATTCCATTGATTCTTTACTTGATCTACGAGATCTAATATCTCTTCAAATACATGTCCTTCGTCAATGAACATGGCCTGAGGTAAGGGGTAGCCGAGTTCCTTGCATGTCTGGCAGTAAAGCCATAGCATGGTGGTGCTGTCTTTGCCGCCTGTCCAGGCCACGAAAAGTGTTTCATGAGGAAATTGCTGAAGGGCTTGAGCTATGACCTCCTTGGACTTTTCGATCTTTTCTTCCAACGGAAGATTCATGAGTTCTTGGGTGTCGTCTTTCACTGTGTGGTTTCCTTTCCTGAAAACGGGATTTAATTAGCGTTAACATTTCGGAATTTCTACGACATACTAAAATTGTAGATGTTTTGATACCTCTTCTTTATAACATCAATCCATCAAATCCTCAATCCTTTGTCGGCTTCGTTTCTCCCAGGTGTGTAAAATTTGCCGCCTTTGTGTATGTTCTGAGTAAAAAGTGACACTTTGAAGAATAAAAAATAAGGGCTATTTTAATGGCAAGATTTGGCGGGATGGAAAATATGGATTTGAATTAGCAGGAAAATGCCGCAATGCTCATAGAGAAACAAAGCACAGATTTGGGCCTTGGCATAGGGTTTGCTATATGTTAGTAAACAACTAAATATTGTGATGTTCCCCAGGCAATAACCCTATATATAGATGTTGGAGTATTGGTTTCATGTTTTTCGGTAGAAATAAAAAAAGCCGTTTTCTTTCGGTATGTTGGCGATATGTGGTCTGTTTAATAGCTGTGCCACTGTCCCTTGTTGTCTTTAGCACGGTGGCCCATTCCGCACAGCTCACGTTGGCCTGGAGTCCCAATGGTGAACCGGACCTTGCCGGCTACAGGGTTTTTTCCC
>MAVP01000079.1 GCA_001751075.1 Desulfobacterales bacterium S7086C20
AGGATTTCGCTCGATTACACCCTGTTTCACCAAGTACTTGAAAAAAGATCTTAAAGCAGACAGTTTCCTGGCAATTGTGGTTTTCTTGTGTCCTTTGTGCAAGAATCCCAGATATGAGCGAATTATTACACCATCTATGTCTGAATCATGCGTATCTACGCCCCACTCAAACTGCATGCCCAGGTATTCAAAAAATTGCTCAAGATCCCTTCGATACGCCCGGCAAGTGTGAGGCGAAAACCCCTTTTCAACTGATAGTGATTCAATAAATGCTTCAAGTGATGTGCTCATAATGAAGACATCTCATCACGCCTAACGGCAAAGGTACAATACAAAGTCATTGAGACCTTTGCATAACCTCGGAAAGCGACAATTATGAGGTTTTTGGGGTATCCATCCGGACGAAGCGAACGGCCCACGTTAGTGGGTAAATCGTGAGTTGTTTGAGGCCTTTAGGCCGAGTTCTCGCAATTTAGTGAGTAAGTCCGCAGATGGGTCAAAAACCTCATAGAAAAGAGCGAAACGAGGTTATGCAAAGGTCTCTCATTTCAAAGTCACACAAAAGCTTAATAATTATCACAATGTTTGGATTAATCAATAAGAAAATGACGGGGCGTTAAAGTCAATAAGACCCCTAATCTCGGTCCAATTGCACACTTCTTGAAAGGGATGAGGATAACGATTCCAGGGCTGGTGAAACAGGAGGGGAGTGATGTCTTGCTGCTGTATTGAAAAACAGACGTCAAGACAGTCTTCTACAAAATACTCAATTCCCCGTTGTTTAAGCACATCGGCTTTTGCCTCAAAGCTTCCGGTAGCAACCACCTCAACGGGATGTAATGCCCGAGGCAGCATCTTGTTTACCCATTCTTCTATAGCTGAAACCGTGGAGCGGGCTGTAACAAAAAGGAGTGGCCCTTCATGGACAATTGCAGAAAGTACCTTGCAAGATCCATCTATCGGCTCAAGCTCAACGTCAAAATCGCCTTCCAGTATCCTGGCCAAGATCACGTTTATAATCTCCGGGGCTATGTCCAGGCACTCTTCTAAATAGTACTGGGTAATGTCGCTGTATTTGATATGGTTGAGACCATAGTCTTTTCTGGCAATTTGCAGGAAAAGGGTCATGGTATCCGCAAACACGCCATCTATGTCAAAGGCTATCTGCCCAGGACTGATCATATAGGCCTACCGTTATGCAGCCCTGCGTGTTTTTTTCTTGAGCCGACTGATGCGGCGGCGCAATACTTGAGCTTTGTTTTTGTCCTGTTCCGTCTTGGCCTCTTCCCTGCTTCTCTTTAATTCTCGGATCTCCTTCTTGATTTCCCGTATTGACACACTCGATTTCTTCGCCTTCTCATCAACAATCCCGCGTGCCTCCTTGACAACAGCCAACAACTCAACCTTGTTCATCCCATGGGCACCCACAATGTCAGGAACCTTTAACGCGATTTCACGTAATTCCTTGGCTGTCATACGGTCTAGTGGTTTTTCTTTCTTTTCCTTTTTCTTTCCCATAACGTTTTTCTCCTTTTGGTAAGCTCTTAATTGACTTTTCGCTTAATATACAGAAAGATCCGATACCTTGTCAAGAATTGCCCCAAACAAAAAATCATCAACTCTATTCGAAACAAACCGTTTCAACCTTACTCCGATTTTTTGTCTGCAAAAGACGTCAGGAAAGGTTTAAACAGGTCAATGGGAATCGGAAATATTGTAGTAGAATTGTTCTCAGCCGAAATCTCCTTTAATGTTTGGAGATATCGCAACTGCAACGCCATAGGGTGTTCCTGTATAATCGTTGCCGCATCCGCCAACCTCTGGGCCGCCTGAAATTCTCCCTCTGCATTAATGACTTTAGATCGTCGTTCACGTTCGGCTTCTGCCTGTCTGGCCATAGCCCGCTGCATTTCCTTCGGCAGATCAATGTGCTTAAGCTCAACAGTTGAAACCTTAATTCCCCACGGATCAGTTTGGGAGTCCAGGATTTCTTGGAGCTGATTGTTGATCTTGTCGCGTTCAGAAAGGAGTTCGTCTAATTCGGCCTGCCCACACACGCTGCGAAGTGTCGTTTGCGCAAGCTGAGAGGTCGCATACACGTAGTTTTCCACTTCAATGATCGCCTTTTCAGGATCCATGGCCCTGAAATAGATAACTGCATTTACCGTGACTGAAACATTATCTCGCGTAATGACGTCCTGCGGGTCTACATCCATGGCAACCAAGCGCAGACTAACCTTAACCATCTTGTCAACAATGGGGATTAAGATAATCAAACCAGGCCCTTTGGCGCCAATAACCCGCCCTAGACGAAATATGATCCCACGTTCATATTCGTTAAGAACCCGTATAGCTGAGGCCAAAAACAGCAAAAGTAAAACAATACCTGCAATGGTGGTAAACATAACAAACCTCCACTTTTTTTAGTTGTGCGGCTTACGCCTTGAAAACAGTACAGTTATCGGTTATCAGTATTTTTCGCTGACAACTGCTACACCGCCTCCTCAACCGTCAACACCAAACGATTCACACTTACCACACGAACCTTAACACCTTTCGGAATATTTCCCTGGGCTACTGCATTCCAGAGTTCTCCATGCACGAAAACCTTGCCTTCAGGTGAAAGGGCGCTCTTGACTACCCCAATCTCATCAACCAATCCCATATCACCAGTCCTTGGCTTGGACATCTGGGCACGAAACACCAACCCTGCAACTACCACAAAAAAGGCGGATACCATTACAACCGTTGGGACAAGAACTTGCCACGACAAATGGATCCCAGGCCCAGCACCCTTAAAAAGCATAAGAGATCCCAAAAACAAAGAGACAATACCTCCAAGGCTGAGCAAGCCATAGCTTGCTACCTTCATTTCTAGGACGAACAGGACAATGGCAAGTACAATAAGTAAGACCCCGGCATAGTTTACCGGAAGGGTTTGAAATGCAAAAAAGGCCAGGATCAAAGACATGGCGCCAACCACGCCGGGGAAAATGGCGCCAGGATGTGAGAGTTCGAAGTAAAGACCGGCAAGACCAATCATCATAAGTAGATAGGCAATGTTGGGGTCACTCAACGTCTTAAGCACCTTATCCCTGAGACTTTCAGTTAGGATGACGCGCTCAACTCCTTTGGTGTGAAGAATGCCCTTGCCCTCGCATTTCCAACCGTCGAGCTTCTCAAGGAGCTCGTCCAGGTCCTCTGCCACCAAATCGATTACATTCAGTTCCAACGCCTCTTTCTCTGTTACAGATACACTTTCTCTGACCGCCTTTTCTGCCCACTCGCTGTTACGCCCCTTTTTTTCTGCAATGCTCTTGACATAAGCCACCATATCATTGACGACTTTTCCGGTCATAGTCTCGTCCATCTTCTTTTGCCCGAGATTCACAGGGTGTGCCGCACCGATATTGGTGCCGGGAGCCATGGCGGCGATATCGGCCGCAAGTGTGACCATTACCCCGGCCGAAGCTGCCCTCGCCCCACTCGGAGCTACATAAACCACTATCGGAACCGATGAGGATAAGATGGCCTTGACAATGGAACGCATGGACGCAGCTAACCCACCGGGTGTATCAAGCTCAATAACAAGGCATACACCATCTTTGGCCGATGCTTTTTCTATACATGTCGTAAGATACCCGGCAAGACCCGGATTGACGGTGCCGGAAACCTTAGCAACATATACTTGTCTGTCCGCACTGTGAACTGTCGCAGGCAAGGCTCCAAAAAAAGCGACAACAAGAACTACCCCCAAGATAAGGCCTTGTAGTCGCCCCTCAGTCAGCACATAGGCATGAGACTTCCTTTTACCCCTGACAGGTATTTTCGTGTACCGCCTTTTACAGGTTTGCCAGGCCCCAGTACTTGGAATCACCTTACACCTTTTCATAGGCCACCTGAAGTTTTTGAACATCTTCCCAAACGTCTCGCTTTTTGTTGGGATTTCGAAGAAGGTAGGCTGGGTGATAGGTAGGAAGGAGGAGAATATCTTCATATGGGTGAAACTCTCCTCGCAATCGCGAAATAGGTGTCTTTGTTTGAAGTAGAGTCTGGGCCGCAAAAGTCCCCAAAGCACATATAAATTTTGGCCTAATGGCCCTTATCTGACGCTGAACAAAGGGCAGACAAGAAGCTATTTCATCTCGTTCAGGATTCCGATTCTTAGGAGGACGGCATTTTATGATATTACAAATGTAGACGTCATCTCTCGTTAGCTTAATTGCCTCAAGTATCTTGGTCAACAGCTGCCCTGCCCTGCCCACAAACGGCACCCCCTGTATGTCCTCTTCGTATCCAGGCCCTTCACCCACCAATACCAACTGCGCTTGAGGATCCCCTGCGCCAAAGACGATATGTTTACGCCCATTGTAAAGCTTACATCTACGACAATCGCCAAGGTCTTCTTTAATCATGTCAAGGGTTTCCACAACAGTTCTACCATCCCATTGGTCTAGAATCTTTAAAGAGTCGCTAGACAAGCTCAAGCCCTCAAATCCCAACCGTTTCATATAGGTTAAATAATTTCTTAAATCGCCGGTAACTTCATATAGGCTTTGACTGGCATCTTTATCAATCATCTACTATTCCATCCCAACCCGCCGGCCCTTCTTGATCTGCAACACCCTGTCCAATATAATATCCGCAAGTGAGTTCTTGTCCATGAGCGAAAGAGACTCGCTCTTGCCATCTTTGTAAGCAAACATCACACGGTTTGTATCTGCACCAAAGCCCGAATCAACATGGCCCACTAGATTGGCAACGATCATATCCAGATTCTTTTCTTCCAACTTAGCTCCGGCATTTTCACTTAGGTTTTCAGTCTCTGCTGCGAAACCAACCAATATCTGATCTGTCTTTGCCTCTCCAAGTTTTTTTAAGATATCTTCTGTCTTTTCCAGGTCCAACTGCTGCGACCTTCCTTCTTTTTTTACTTTATGTTCAAAATACTGTGCCGGCCGCCAGTCACACACAGCCGCAGCCTTTATGATAACACTACTCGTTTCCGCTTGGCTCATAACTGCATCAAACATCTCTTGAGCAGTAGTTACTTTAATGACTGTAACACTTTCAGAGACCGAAAGAGTTGTCGGACCGCTAACCAAAACCACTTCCGCGCCCCGTCTTCTAGCTGCATGGGCCAAGGCATAACCCATCTTGCCGGAAGAAGGATTACTTATGAATCTGACCGGATCAATTGCCTCCCTCGTAGGACCTGCCGTTACCAGAATACGCTCTCCTTTCAGATCTTTGGGTGCAAGCAAGCCCCTAAGCTGCTCTAGGATGGTCTCAATGTCGGCAAGCCGCCCTATCCCCTCTTGTCCGCAGGCCAACGACCCACTTGACGGACTCATAATATGCATGCCGGCCAGGCGAAGTCGGTCTATGTTGTCTTGTACAATAGAATTTTCGTACATATAAACATTCATGGATGGACAAACCAAAATAGGGGCTTTAACTGCCAGGATAAAGGTAGTAAGGCAATCATCGGCAATCCCATGGGCCATTTTGCCGATAACATTGGCAGTAGCAGGAATGATGACCACGGCATCTGCATTACTAGCCCATTCGATGTGCCTGAAAAACCCGTCATGGCTCCCGTCAAACATGTGGGTCCACACGGCACTTCCTGAAAGGGCCCCGAAGGTGACCCGTCCCACAAAGCGCTGGGAAGCCTCCGTCATGATGACCCTAACATTGGCGCCGGATTTTACCAGGAGCCTTAGAAACTCTGCGGCCTTATATGCCGCAATACCACCGCAGATCCCAAGCACAATCTGTTTGTCTTTCAATTGGTACCTTCCATCACCCTCACTTACTAACCACTCACCACTGACTGCTCCTATTTAAAAAGTGTCGTTTCCCCGCCATTTATGGTGGGGACTACCCATATCTCAACCTCGGACGAAAATCTTTTCTCGGTAATATTGATAATGCAACTTCGATTTGCCTTGTTAAAGAACATAATCGTCCGCGGAGACTTAAAGTAATTAACAAGCTTCCAGTTATCCTTTGCCATATTGTTTTCAAAAAACCTGATCATAGAATCTGCCTCAACACGTCCGGACAGGGCCAAGACACCTTCCGTAATACGGCCAGGTGCATGGTGAATAAAGGAATTATCCTTGTCCTGCTCCAACTCCAAAGGAATCAGAACATCCCCAAAGTCATAATAGATAGGTCCTGGTTCAGCCTCCTCGCTCGTCGCCATTTCCTCTGAATCAAGAGTGTTTCCTTTCAAACGGGCACACCCGGAAAGAAGTGCAAAAGCAAACAGTAGAGTAAAAACCCCTGCAATAATCCTGAAACCCGCGAAAGTTTTCATAAAGTGTCCTCCCTATTTTCGTTGTTTGTTGGATCACAAAACTCATTAACCTCTTACCAATTTCGACGCTCGCAACATTACCAGTAATAACAAAAGCAGTCAAGCGCCTCAGCATAAACACACCATCTCAGATACCACCACTATCCCAATAAATCTAGTTTGGATCTTGACATTAAAGTCCTCTCCCTTTTATACTGATTCTATCTTATTTGAGCTTTCAATGGAGGTTATAAATGTCTAGAAAAAAAATGGCAAGTATTGAAGATCTTCTAGGAAAAAGAGAGATACAAGAAACAACCAGTGACCTCAGTGATGAATTGCTTGAAAGAAGGAAGTATGAACCGAGGATATGCAGCGTCTTTTCTATGCCTTACACTGCATTAGAGGAAACCGATAACTTTGATTTCTTCGTAGATAGGGAGGCAAAAAGAAAGCTGTCCCGTATCATAGACAACAAGGTTCAATACGTTGTCGGCGATGATTCTCTCAAAGAACAGTACGGCAAGAAGCGAAATATCGGGATTGTCTTTTCGGGTGGACCTGCCCCTGGAGGTCATAATGTCATTGCGGGGCTTTTTGATGCCGCCAAGAAGGCAAACCAGGACACAAAGATATACGGCTTTCTCCAAGGGCCGGATGGGATCGTCGAAAACGAAGCAATTGAGCTGACGGAAACCCTTGTTGGTACATACAGAAACCTGGGTGGGTTCGGCATGATCAGGACGGGTCGAACAAAGATTGACTCAACTGAAAAGGTCGCCCTTTCAAAAGAGACATGTAAAACTCTTGGACTCGATGCCCTGGTAATAGTGGGAGGAGACGATTCAAATACAAACGCGGCATTTCTGGCGCATGAGATGATGGGAGATGGGGTTCAGGTACTTGGGGTACCAAAGACTATAGATGGGGATATTCAGGTAAGAGACGTGCAAGGAAACGTCCTGTGTGCCATGTCCTTCGGCTTCCACACGGCCGCCAGGGCCTTTGCCAAAGAAATAAGCAACCTGTACACAGACAGCGCTTCTGACGTCAAATACTGGCACATCTGCAAGGTGATGGGAAGAGTGGCAAGTCACTTGGCGCTTGAGGTTGCCCTACAAACACATGCACATATGACGCTTATCGGCGAGGATCTTGCCAACTATGTTGACAAACAAAGAATAGAAAAGGCTCAAAAGGCGGGAGCAGTAGACTATACGGCCTATGGCATGACCTTGCGACACCTTTCCCGCATACTTTGTGATGGGATTGTGAGAAGGGCCGCTGTTGGAAAAAATTACGGTGTTATTGTCATTCCGGAAGGAGTATTAGAGTTTATTAATGAAATACAAACCTTTATCATAAAATTAAATACAATTATCGCAGAGTATAACGAAACACATGACACGGATTTTCACTCCAATTTTCCCTTTCTTAGCAACAAGCTGGAATATCTGCGCAGACTGGCCAGAAGATCCAGGGAAGACAGCTCCTTTACCATTTGGAATACTCGCGATGACGATCTCTTTGATGACATACCGGCATTTTTTCAGGAAGGCTTACTTACAGAAAGAGACAGCCACGGAAACTTCCAGTTCTCCCTCGTTGAGACAGACAAAGTGATTATGGAACTTGTAAAGGATTATCTGGATATCTTAAGGGAAAAGGGAATATATAAAATCGGAATAGAGAGGCAATATTACGCAAAGACTGTCAAGAAAGCAGGGCTTGACCCTGACTATTACGGGCCCATCCTGTTTAAAGACTATGACAACTCTAATTTCTTGATGGTTGAACCGTCCATTATTTCCATCAAGACCCTTAGACAATGTCTGACAAGAAAAGGCGCAATCAAGGAAGGTGAAAATATCCCCGCTGCCATCGAAAAAATCTTTAGGAAATCTGCTCCAAAGTTCAAGACACAGACCCATTTTTATGGCTACGATGGCAGGGGAAGTGACCCAACAAACTTCGACTGTACCTATACCTACAATTTGGGATTGACCGTTTTCAGCCTCGTAGCCGGTGGTGCGACTGGTCAGATGGCGGCTATAAAAAACCTGGAACAAGATTTTTCCAAGTGGAAACCCATTGGAATCCCGATAGCCCCTCTCATGCACCTTGAAGAGAGAAAAGGCAAATTAACACTTGTGCTGGAAAAAAACGTGGTTGATGTGAACTCTGCGGCCTTTAGGGTTGTAAAGGCCCTCAGGGAAGAGTGGCTAGGCACATCCCCTGGGAACGATATGTGTAGAAAACCCGGACCTATTCGGTTTGCAGGAAAAGGCGAGGAAGACCGGCCGATAACACTTAAATTGAATGCGCTCGATATTCACGGCTAGTGCCCATTCGCTAAGGGGCTTGCGCAAGAATAAGTTCGCAGCGTTGGCGCTCAGATTTGGTTCAGATATAGCGAGCTATTTCGAGGAGTTTGTGAATAAGGTATCGGCCAAAGATGGGCTGAAGTTGAGATGCCAAAATGTGAAGTTATTTTTTCGCGAGCCCTAAAAGTTCGTCACGAAATTGTCCCTCTTTGTTACATGACCAGTGATCTGCCGAATCGCCCAACACCCCCAATCACTGAATGCCAGTATTCTTCACACCATCATCAATAAAACCAACGGGCATCATACACAGTTTCGGATTATTCGAAATCTCTCTCAAGGCAAATTCGCCCTTGTCCCCTGCGCCATATAGGAGAACGCGTTTACCACTTGACACGGAATTCATCCTCACAATCTCTCGACTGCTTTGAGCAAAAATCGATGAGTTTTTCTTTGGCTGGGTAAAGTGACCATGGTATTATGATCAGGTCATTTTCTACAGCCCTTAGCATGGCAGCCCAAATTGTCACAAGAGACAACAAAATAGCAGAGTATCCACACGTAAGTTCTATCTGGTATTGACAATTATATCGGATAGTGCTAATTTTGCTCTATCCGATACCATCTCAAAGGGATTCTGAAAAATGCCAAACGAGAGACTATATAAGAGAATATTCGAGAAAAAGATGCTTTTGGACTCTCGGAGACCTCTGCCAAAAGGTGTCTTGGAACGGTTAAAGAAAGAGATGGATCCTGAATTTATTTATAATTCAAACGCGATAGAAGGAAACACCCTGAATCTCAATGAAACCAAACTCGTATTGGAAGAAGGAGTTACCATAAAGGGAAAACCATTAAAAGATCATTTGGAAGCAAAAAATCACCTTGAAGCCCTAGAATATGTCTACCAAATGTTAAAAAAAAGATCCGATATTACCGTTTCGCATCTGCTGAAACTGCATCAGCTCGTATTAAGGGGTATTGAAGAAGAATTCTCGGGGAGATACCGTCCCGGCCAGGTAAGGATTCTAGGTGCCGACTTCATACCCCCGAATCCCTTAAAGGTACCCGATCTTATGGAGGACTTTGTAGCATGGATAAATGACAAAAGCAGATATGATATCAATATTATTGAACATGTGGCGGGTATCCATTACAGGCTGGTATGGATTCATCCCTTTATTGACGGAAATGGTCGAGTTGCCAGACTGTTGATGAATCTGATACTGATCCATGCCGGATATCCACCCGCCATCATTCTGAAAAATGACAGAAAAAAATATTATAACGCACTCAACAGGGCAAACAGGAATGATTTTCAGCTTTTTTACAAAGTCATAGGGCAGGCAATCGAACGATCACTGGATATCTATCTCATGGCCCTGGGACTTAATACGGAAGAACTTCTAAGCCTGTCCGAATTGGCTAAAGAATCACCATACTCACATGAGTATCTCAGCCTTCTGGCCAGGCAAGGAAAACTTTCCGCACTCAAGCTGGGAAGAAGCTGGCTGTCATCAAAACAGGCGTTGAAGGCTTACCTAAAAGAACGAAAGAAATAGGTGAACTGGTTTATTTTATTGTTGCGGTGGGGGGATGGAAGCAGAAGAAGGGTAGGCGTCTTGGGGGGTCACACGGGTGGCTCTATGGGGCCGTTTTAACGGAACCACCTTCGCATTTGAAGTATGTGAAGCCGGTTTATACTCGGGCACGATTTTTTCGAGCTTTTCCCTGATTCCCCGCACATCCTGTTCGTATGCCAGCTTGGCCAGTTC
>MAVP01000080.1 GCA_001751075.1 Desulfobacterales bacterium S7086C20
CCTGGATGCCGACTTGCCCCAGCATATCGAAAGAATGTATGATACCGATGACAGTGCCGAGTATACCCAAAAGGGGAGCGGCCGTTATCATCGTATCAAGGACCGGCAGCCCCCTTTTCATCCTCTTTATCTCTTCTTGTGCGGCCATCTCCATCGCCTTTGAGATGGAATAATCCCTGTGGACAAGACCGCACACAAGTATTCTTACCATATAGTCTTTTGCCCCTTCCGTGCCTGCCTTGATCTCATCGTATTCTTTCAGGCGTGCCAGTTCAAGGACTTGATCCACAAGTTTCTTGTCAAGGCGCCTGTTTTCCCTTATCCAGAAAAAGACCCTTTCCAGAATAACCGTAAGAGAAACAACAGAACAAGCCAAGAGGGGATATATAACCACACCTGCTTTTTCGAATAGTTCCAGCATAGTGCCCATCCACGAATCCTTTTAAACAGATTGTCTAGGATTTCAGAAGAAAGATACTCCTCCTATACCTAAAGATAAAAAGAGCACCGTCTCTGTGACTTCACCAAGTGCCCCCAACATGTCACCTGTCACACCACCAAACCTTTTCTTATAATAGAGAACAACAAGCCCCACGACTGCTATAAACGCACAGTTTAACAATATAGCCCTTGGACCGATTAACACGGAGATTCCTATGGGGATAACAATATACGCAAGGCCTGAAATACCCTTTTTCGTCCCAAAGAATGCGGCCCCTGTTCCTCCTTCAGGACGAATGTAGTCTAGAAAGTAAATTGTCACTGTAAAGGCAGCCCTTGCATAAGCAGGAATAATAATAAGGCACAAACTTCGGTGCCCTTGGATTGATGAAATCCCAGCCCATTTGATAGCAAGCACAAAAACGAGTGCAAGGATACCCATAGTGCCGACCCGGCTGTCTTTCATAATGTGCAGGGCCTCTTCCGGAGTCTTATGGCTGAAAATCCCGTCGGCCGTATCAGCTAACCCGTCCAGATGAAGTCCTCCCGTAATAACGGCAAGAAAGACAACATCAATCAGCGAAGCAACGGGCACGGAAAAGACCCGGCAAAGAAGGGTATCCATAAGCGCAACAAACACCCCCAGAAGGAGGCCCACCAGGGGGAAATACGGAACCATGCGGTGACCGGTAAAACCATGTTGCTTGCCTGCCGGCAAGATACTCAGAAATCGCAAGGCTGCCAAGAGATCTTTGATCATGCTACGCTCTCGCTGACACCTGCCTCATCAAAGGTAGCAACTTCTCGAAAAACTCGCACTCCAGCCTCAATAATATGCATGGCCAACGCACCACCAGTACCTTCTCCCAGGCGCATACCGAGATCCAAAAGTGGCTCAAGACCTATATGCTCAAGCATGATCCGATGTCCCTGTTCTACTGACCGATGTCCCGCAAACATGTAGTCGGCCACGGCGGGACAAAGTGTGTACGCAATAAGGGCTCCGGCGGTTGAGATGAGTCCATCAATTACTACCGGTTTCCTAAAACGCGCTGCGGCAAGTATAGCACCGGCAGTCCCGCCGATCTCAAAACCACCTACCTTGCTCAGAATATCTATGGCATCCTTTGGATCCGGTGCATTGATACTTATACCACTTTCAATGATATCGCTCTTTCTCGCAAAAGTCTCGTCGTCCACACCAGTACCTCGTCCCGTCATTTCCTTTGCTGATTGGCCGGTGATGACCGCGCCAACAGCGCTTGAAGGTGTTGTGTTGCCGATTCCCATATCGCCAGTGCCAAGAAGTTCCACACCTTCTTGAACTAACCTTGACGCCACTTCATAACCGGACTCAATAGATTTGAGGGCTTCTTCTTTTGTCATGGCAGGCCCATGCGTGAAGTCCTTTGTTCCCCTTGCAATCTTTCTAATGATCAGTTTCTTTTCCGCGCCTGGTCCTGCGCCCTTTGTGTCAGACGAACCAGTATGGTGAACAACATCAGGTATAATGCCCATGTCCACGACGTAAACGCTTGCACCGGTTTGTCGGGCAAGCACATTTATGCCGGCACCGCCTGACAGAAAGGTCTTTACCATCTCACCTGTTACCTCTTGAGGAAACGCACTCACCCCCTGTGCCACTATACCGTGGTCCCCGGCCATTACCAAGATCGCCTTGCTCTTCACCGAAGGCTTTAAAGTTCTTTGAATGGCACAGATGCGCTCCCCAATCTCATTCAACCTTCCAAGCGCCCTTAGCGGCATGACAAGCCTTGATGTATGTTCTTGTGCTTGCCCCAAGATCTGCTGATCTGCAGGTTCAATCGAGTTGACGATTTCTTCCAGATTCATCCGCCTTGAACCTCCTTATGGTCCCGTTTTTAATTCGTCTAACTCCAACACCCCTTTGATCGGAACCCCAATACCTGCCACCATCCACACAACAGTATCGGCAATAACCGCAAGTCTCTGATTTGTAACCCCAATAATGTCGCGAAACACCCTTGCCAGCCTGTTTTGAGGAACAATGCCCGTTCCGACTTCGTTTGACACTATAATAATGGAACAGGTTGTCTCTTTAATAGCGGTAACAAGCACATCCACACGCTTCAAAGTTTCATCCTCTGAAAGATCTTCCGCTAAGAGATTATTCACCCAGAGAGTGAGACAATCGACCAGAACAACCCCCCCCTTGCTGTCCGGAGAAACCAAGGCGTCGGGAAGGGCAATGGGAATCTCCAAGGTCCTCCAGTCAGGACCGCGCTGCTCTTTGTGTTGCCTAATACGCTCCACCATCTCAGGATCACCGGCTTGACATGTAGCGATGAAAGTCTTTTGCTGATAATGACGATTTGCTAATTCCAAAGCAAACCGGCTTTTGCCACTCCGACATCCGCCGGTTATAAAGATTGTCTTCTTGCGTTTTCCCTCTAATGTTGTATGCGCCATTTTTCCAAAACTCCCAGTGACTCGGCTAGATCATGAAAGGAAAAGACTTCGATAGATACTGTCCCAGAAAAACCTTTCATGAGCCCCAGAATCTCTCCAAGCTCCTGTTCACTAAGTGCCGCAAGGGACAGGTGGTCTTGCCCATTCTTAAGGCCATGCAAATGAATGATCGAAGTCCGGGACAGGTATCGCAGGATATAGTCCGCCACTGAATAGCCATAAAGAATGAGGTGCCCAATGTCGAGACATATCGAGAGTTCTAAGGTCTCAACAATTTCTTCTACTAACTCAAAGGGGTAATCAAGTGTCTCGACAGAGATCTTTTCTGCGGATACACTAGTCGGAAGAATCCTTTCTAAGCTCTCACGGAGCTGCCCTTTCCATTGTTCAACATCTGCCTGCCTCTCGCCGCAACAGCCATCCAAAGAAAGGTGAAGAGTGTAAGTTGATGGATCCAGCGGCCGGGTTAGGGATATGACCTTACTTGCCACTGCGACACCGTGATCTCTTATGCTTGCATCATTCCGGCCTAAAGATATGTCAATGGGCAAGTGAACATTGTAGCCAAGGCTTTCAACGTTTCCAATGTGAACCAATTGCTCAATATCTGCTTCTGAAGGTAAGTTACTTGCCTTCCGGCTTTCAAAAATCACCAACTCTACCTCGTCCAGATAGGGTGCAAGCATTCTCACATTTGGAATAATATTGTCCGGGTAGATGTAGGAAGTAGTTCCCACCTTGAAAGGGAAAAGCCCTTTATACGATTTTTGAAGTGGTTTATACATTGTGGCAACTAGTGAACCGGGAATACGAAAGGCAGCGATGTTACCGGATCCTGCCTTATGGTAATTGAAGTCCCGTATACCTTGTTTATGACCTCCTGTTCCAGAACATCAGTGGCTGACCCTACTTTTTGGATCTTTCCATCACTTAGAAGAATTAGCTTCTGACAATAAAGACTTGCAAGATTCAAATCATGCAAGACGGCCACTATGGTCAAACCCTTGTCGTTTAGGTCCCTAACAAGGTCCATGATTTGAACCTGATGGCCTATGTCCAGATGAGCAGTCGGCTCATCTAAGAGCAACAGGTCCGGTTCCTGAGCAAGAGCCCGCGCCAAATTGGCAAGTTGTCTTTCCCCTCCACTTAGCTCTTTAAGCGGTCTTTGCCTTAAATGACTTATGCCGGTTCTAGATAAAACCCTTTCAACCAATTCTATATCCTTTTTGTCCTCTACGACCTGAAACCTGCCCCAATATGGAATTCTGCCCAGGAGAACAAATTCTTCCACACAAAATGGAGCTGTCAAAGTCTGCGCTTGAGTCATAACAGCTATCTTTTTGGCAAGTTCCTTATGCGGCATCTTGTTTACATCTTTGCCATCAAAAATCACCTTTCCCTTTTGCGGCGTAAGCAAACCACTCATTGTACGTACGAGGGTGGTCTTGCCGGAACCATTGGGGCCGATTAGTGCCGCGAACCCACCTGTTCGCACCTCAAGGTTGAGCCCCTTAAGGACTGTCTTTTTTCCATAACCACAGAAAAGGTTTTCCAGCTTTATCATCTCGCAACTCTTAAAAGGAGTAATCTTTCCTGCTCAGGGCATAGATAAACAATACTCCACCCACAAGACCGGTAATAACCCCTACTGGAAGTTCCATGGGGGCAATTATTATCCTAGCTACAGTATCACACAGGATAAGAAATGCTGCGCCGGATATGAAGGAAGCTACCACCAGAATCCTGTGGTCCCCCCCTACGAGGAGCCGCATGAGATGAGGAACCACTAGGCCTATAAAGCCTATCACCCCGCTAACCGCAACACAGCAACCTGTAACAACAGAGGCAATAACGAAGATTATTCGTTTCATTCGTTCAACTCTTACCCCGAGGTGGAAGGCCTCTTCCTCCCCCAAAGAGAGGGCATTAAGATCGGCTGAATAGATAAAAGAGATGACCGCACCAAAGACAGAGACAAACAATGCGGTTTTGATAAGCCACGGGTTTGGCTCTTCCAGGGAACCCATTATCCAGAAAATAATTCCGTGGAGATCTCTTGTCTCGGAAAGTGCCATTACCAACATGATCAGCGACGAAGCCATAAAACTAACCATAACACCTATCAGGAGAAGCCGGGAGAGTCTCATCCCTCCACGGCTAGAACTTATGGTATAGACAAAGAAAATAACCCCCAAGGCCCCGAGGAAACCGCTCAGCGGAGTGCTCAAAGATCCTAGAATGGCACTGCCTCCCAAAACAATATTCAGGCATACTCCCAGAGCAGCCCCCCCTGATATCCCCAAGGTATACGGTTCTACCAGTGGATTGCGAAGCATTCCCTGCAAAATAACTCCTGATATGGCCAGGCCACCGCCTACTCCGAGACCAAGGAAGATACGCGGCAATCGCACCTTAAGGAGGATAGCCCGCTCTGGACTTTCACAGTTTTCTGTCAGAAGATAGAATATTCTTCTTATTGGAATTTCCACTGCCCCTACTGCCAGGGAAAAGAGCATCACCGCCAGCAGAATGGCCATAAGCAAAAAGACCCACCCAATGTTACCTCTACTGCTCTCCATGAAATAACTCCACCAATTCCTTTACAGTATCAACAAAGCTGACGGGGGTAGGGCTGCAAACGCGATTAGAATCTATAGTAAAAATCCTACCCTTATTGACAGCATTTATTTCCTGATATCTAAGCCATACCTCTTTTTCCTTTTCCGCTATGATTCCCATAGTAGCGATAAGAATAATATCCGGGTTCCTCTCTATAACCTCTTCCCTGCTGAATATACCATTGGTTGCATCTTTAGCTATATTTATGCCTCTTGCCCGTTCGACAAGATCGTTGATGAATGACTCTCCCTTGGCTGTAAAAAGTGGGTTTGCCCCTATTTGGACAAATACCCTGGGGCTAGATGAAGCCCCCAAGCTTTCACTTATGGACTTAAGATCCCTTTTCGCCTCCCTGATGACTTTCCTTCCCTCTTCCTCTTTTTTCACTAACCGGGAAAGTCTTAAAAAGTTTTCACAAAGTCCCTTAAAGTCAACAGCTTCGTCAAATACCTCCACGTTTATGGCAAGTCTTTGGAGTTTCCTTGTCTGCCTGCGGCCAGAAAGAGGAGAGGCAATGACTAAATCCGGACTTAATTCTATGATCTTTTCCACATTGGCATCAATGACCGTACCTACCTTTTCTTTGACTTGGGCTTCGGGAGGCCTTTGACAATACACCGTTACTCCCACAATGCTGTCACCCATTCCCAAAAGGAAGAGCTCCTCTGTCACGGCTGGGACCAAAGAGACGATCCGTTGCGGCGGCCGGAAGATGTCTTGCGGATTCCCCCTGTGGTCCTCCGCGTCGGAAGGAGCCGAAAAGGCGTTGCTCAACAACAGGACGAAGAAAACACTCACCATGAACCGGATTTTCAATGCGTGGCTCCCTTTTCCTCTACCTCGAACTCCAGGATCTCCAAGAAATGCATGCCGTCTCTTCTGATAACCTTGGTATCTTTGATCTCAATTCTCTTTTTAAAAAAAGGCCCGTCGACGACTAGAGTATGATATTCGCCTTTTTCCCCGCAAACATCCACACCCATCTTCTCGATATCACGAATAAACCCGTAGTCGATCTTCCTCCCCAGCCACGAGGAATCCAGAAGACCGGCCCTTACAGCTACTACCACGGCCTGGAATCCCTCGCCTACGAGTTCGAGAAGGAGATCTTTGCTTTCCCGACCCCACAAAGGAAGCAAGGCCGTGAGCCCCGGCTTTTTACATACCCCTTCCACCCATCTTCTATGCTCGTCGGTATAGAGGTCACCAAAGATGCCGCCTTCCAAACCCTCGCCCTTAAAAGAAGCCAAGGCATTGCTGAATTCCTTTTCATAAGTATTCCAAGAGGCTCGTTTGAAGAAGGCAGGAATCCCCGTGGCCTCGGCTTGAGCCATGAGAACCTCTTTGGTCAAACGGTGGGAGCGTGAATGCCTCCCCGTTGTGGCGAGCATAGTAAGTAAACAATCCACCTCGTGCCCCTCCAACATAGCCCTATAGCAGGCCAGGGAACTCTCTTTTCCGCCACTCCAAGAACAAAACACCTTCATGGCAGCCACCCGCATATTCTGCAGTGATTTTTGTTTTCGGGCACACCGCCTCCACAACCGGAGCATCTGTATTCCCCTTCTCCAGGCCGGGGGATTTCTCCCACCTCTTCCCGGTAGATCTCGTAAAAGAAGACGTGTTCCTTGCAAAGGAACTTTACCGGATAGGCCCTTTTTTTCTCTTCGAACTCCTCGTCCGAAATCCTGCTGGCAATGATGTTTCGTAAGTGGGTCATCCCAGAACCTACCTCGAGAGGCCGTTTTCCTTGCCAAACAAACTCTGACGGAAGAAAAGGTTCAAAGGCTTTCCTCAGAATCCATTTTCCCCATACATGGCCATTGTCTTCCCTGATCTTAACGTCACTGCCCAAAGTCAAGGCGAATTCCACGAATTCCGGATCCATGAAGGGCTGCTTCACTTCCAGAGAAAAATGCTTCCCCATGTCGCTTGAGCTGAACTGCAGAGAACGGGCAATGCTTTCTATGTACCCATCAAGATCTTCGATCTTCTGCATGTAGGGATACCCACCAAATAGCTCATCTCCCCCGTCGCCTGTCATCATAGACTCGAAGCCTTGCTTGTTTGCTTCCCGCATCCCGAAGTAGACGGCCAAGTCATTGGGCAAAGCAGGATCAAAGCTCCTCAGGATCTTCACAACCTCCCGAACAGCGGAAAGGGCTTCATCTACATCGACCTTCACCACGGTAGTCTCAAGCCCTGTGGAGTCCGCGAGAATCGAGACATACTTTAGGTCTTCTCCCCTTCCATCCAGACTTACCGTCACGCCCTTTGAGTGAGGGGATAGATATGAAAGGATCCCAGAATCTATCCCGCCAGAGACAAGGATTGCCTGCCCCTGATTTCGTCCAAGGGCTTTAGTAAGCTTCTGCCTGAGTTCGGAGAATCGGCTCTCGATCATGGTCTAATACTCATACGTAACGCTGAAAAAGACAGATCGGCCGGCTCCTGGAAAGCCTCTTGTAGTCTCTTCGCCGGTCATACTATCTTTGAAAGACGTCAGATAGGTGTTATATCCCTTGTCGAACAGATTGTTGCCCTGGAGAGAAAGAATCCAGTGGTTATACAGACGCTGATCGAGTTTGAGGCCCGCAGTCCAATAGGAATCCAGGGTATATTTGACAGTCTTCGTATCAGGGTAAGCAACATCTGTTTCGGTACTGTACATGACCCGATTACCTACATACCGGGCCGTAGCTGTAACAGTCAGCCCAAAGTTACTCCAGTAACTGAGACTGCCTTTGAACTGGTCCCTCGGGGTGTAAGCCGCACGGCGCTTGACCCAGGTGTATTGGAAGTCAGGAGGCGGGCCATAATCCTGTTTTGTGTACGCCCGATTCTCTTCTTCTGCGTTTGTGTACGTATAGTTAAGGCCCATAGTCAGGTTGTAAAATGGTCCTATTTTCGTCCCAATTTCGCAGCCATCAGCCTTGTAGGTACGCAAATTTTGGGGTGAAAAGACCCCATTGCTGTCGGGTTCCCATCGAATCTTATCGTCCACATCCCAATGGAAATATGAAACCGCGATGAATACCTTGTCTTCAAAAAGGGCTTGTTCTATGGTAGCGTCTGTATGCCAACCTGTTTCCGGTTTAAGATCTGGATTGCCCTTTCCCATTGGGTCTTCTGGCCAGAAAAGGTCGTTGGGTGTCGGCGCATTAAAGTGCTTTCCGTGGCTAAGCTTCAGGGCTGTATTTTCCAATGGGTTGATAATCAGCCCGTAGCGGGGAAGGTCTTTATACCCGAATGTAGAGTGGTCTTCATGCCTTATACCGGCCAGTACCTTAAAAAACTTGGAGGGCCGGTATTGGGCCTCTGCAAAGGTTCCGGTGGTGTGCAGGTCAGCCTTGTCGACAGATCTTGACCCGGACACTTCAGATCCTGTCGTATCCAGATCCAAGCTATCATTTTCCCAATCGTAGTCTTTGTATTCAACGCCTAATAACAGGTTTGCGCCCTTAAAAGGCTTGATATCCACATTTCCCTCAGTCCCAAGCACTTCATTGGTAACCCAAATTCGATTTCCTATACCACTATATTTATGGTAACGCCCATAATTGTAGTTCTCCATATACGTGTAATCTCCCTTGAGATTGAAGGCCAACCATTCTACGGGTTTGCTCTTGATTTGGAGAACAACGTGGCCGTCTTCATCGGTGCCATGGTCGATCAGGCTAGCAACGTCGCTGTTATAGAATTTCACTCCGTTTATGAAATAATCCTGGGTTCCTTCAGGCGGCTTGATTCCAGGCCGGCCGTATTTCCTGTCAACGTAATCACCATAGAGACTTATATCCAATATATCTCCCTTATCGAGCACCAATTTAAGAGAAACATCGTTGTGAGTGAGATCACTGTTGTCTCGAAAACCATCGGTCTCCCGCCGGTTGGCCGTCAAATAATAACCAAAATCACCCCAAGCGAACATCCCCTGCTCAGCCGTCAACAGGTAGGTATCTTCAGACCCGTAACCAGCACTGACCTTGAGATCTATTTTGTCCCTTTTCGGCCGTTTGGTTATGATGTTAATGGTCCCTCCCATGGCACCCGAACCATAGAGAAGCGACCCAGAACCCTTAACCACTTCTATTCGCTCAATGTTGTTAAGAGGAATTCTGCCCAAATCAGCAGTACCAAGTGAAGGGGACTTTACGCTTACACCATTAACAAGAACTTGTGTTGCATCGCCGCTCATGCCCCTTATGTGAATCTCCTCGGATGCGCCGCCGTAGTTACCGTAGGTTCGCCAGTCAACGCCTAGTTCATTGGCAAGAAGCTCACCAAGAGTCTTGGCCGGGGATGCCTGAATATCCGCCTCATCCATAAGAATGATAGCGTTGGGAATGCCTTTGCGCTTTTCGGTTGTCTTTGTCGCCGTTACCACGACCTCCTCCATGAGAACCGGTTCTTTCTCCTCTGCCCCAGCCCTACACGGCAAACTCAACAACACCTCTGCCAGGAAACAAGCACTAAAAAAACAAATCCATAAGAAACGAACCAACGAACTTTGAGTCATCCTCTTGCTCCTTTCTTCCCTCGAAGAATGAATTGAGTTTCTTGGCCTCATCCAGGTTTCCTGGCTTACGATCTTTCTACTCGCCGCGCCTTCCCAATCCGAACTCAGGTGGATCAGTGGCAATGTTGCGGCTTTCGTCCCGATCACAGTCGCGGGGCGGCAGGAGCATTTCACTCCTTTCCCTTGAGATGAAACCAAACAAAAAAAATCCCCAGACCAATTGTACAGCCTGGGGATTTCCCTTTTTTATCCTCAAACTACTTGTGTCCATAACCCTGCACGCGGGGATATATAAGACACGCATTTCGTGTGGCAGGTATTCTG
>MAVP01000081.1 GCA_001751075.1 Desulfobacterales bacterium S7086C20
AGCAGTTTTTTCTCTGAGCAAGGCCGCACAAGGGTTTACGCCGAGGCGTACTCATCGTACGTCGCAGGCGAGAACCCGCGGAGAACGCAGCTCAGAGGAAAAACGGCCATTTATGGATGGAAACCAGCTAACAACTCGTATACATAGAAGACAGGGCACTTGCAAGAGCAATTTGGACAAGACGTCAACCAATGCTTGACTTTCCCCTGATATCTTTGTATGTTGTCATAATTAGTTTGAGTTTATCCAGCGTAATCTTATTGATTGGGGTTCATTGTAATTCGGTTCCGGCAGCAGATATAGAATCGCAAAATATTTTTCCAGTAACCAAGTATCTGACCGTGTAATACATTGTAACGTGGAGAAGGCATCTGACGAAATCTGCTTTCAGGTGCCTTTTGTAATTATAATATGCGCATACTTCTTATACACGCAAACAGTTTTTCATTCCATGTCACCGGCGAGACCTCCGTGGCGCTTCCTGCCGAATTGGATAAGGCCGGCTCTGAAGGCAACGTAGATGAAGCCTTGGTCGCCTTCATGGCTGCCGAAAAGGGCGATGACAAGAACATTGCCTCTGTAGCCGACCAGGTAGTACAGGAAATCCTGAGGTTGACATCACAGCTTGGCACACAAAATGTGGTGGTCTATCCATATGCCCATCTTTCAAGTTTGCTTAGTTCCCCGCGTGTTGCTGTAAAGTTGCTGGACGAGATTTACAGCTGCCTTAAGAGCAAAAACGAACTTCTTGTTGTTATGCGTGCGCCCTTCGGCTACTACAAGGCCTTTGAGATATCTTGCAAGGGCCATCCTTTGTCAGAGCTTGCCAAGACCATTACTCCCACTACCGGCGCTGAAAAGGAAGGCGCAGAAGAAGAATCCGAGGCCATCAAGGCCGAAAAAAGCCTTGAATCCGAGTGGGTAATTATGGCGCCCGGAGAAAAATCTGCATACTATGGACCCGCAGAAGATTTTCCGTTTAAGAAACGCCCCAATCTCAAAAAGCTTTTCAAGTACGAAGAATCTGGAACCAGAACCTCTGATCAACCTCCCCCGCATATCGAACTGATGCGACGTATGGAGCTGGTAGACTATGAGCCTGGTTCAGACCCAGGCAATTTCCGCTGGTATCCAAAGGGCCAATTGATAAAGCGCCTTGCAGAGACATATGTGAGCAACCTGATAACCCAATATGGTGGCATGCAGGTGGAAACCCCCATTATGTATGACTACCAGCACCCTAAGCTTCATTCATATCTGCAGCGCTTTCCGGCTCGACAGTATGTGCTTCTTTCAGACGAGAAGGAGTATTTTTTGCGCTTTGCCGCATGTTTTGGTCAGTATCTCATTCAACATGATATGCAGATTTCTCATAATCACCTGCCTTCAAAATTGTACGAATTGACTCATTATTCTTTCAGACGAGAGCAATCCGGAGAGCTCGCCGGTCTGAAACGTCTAAGGACCTTTACCATGCCGGACCTTCACACCTTGGCCAAGGACGTAGAACAGGCCAAAGAGGAGTTTGTCCGACAGGTTGATTTGGCCATACAATGCATGGAGGGCTTCGGGCTCGATTTTGAGGTGGCCATAAGGCTTGTTAAGGATTTTGCTGATGGAAACAAGGCCTTTGTAGAAGACCTAGTGTCTCGGTGTGGCAGACCTGCATTGATTGAGCTTTGGGAAGAACGCTTTTTTTACTTTGTCGCAAAGCTTGAGTTCAACTTCATCGATGCATTAGATAAGGCTGCATGTCTTTCAACGGTGCAGATAGATGTTGAAAATCCCCAGAGATTTGACATAACTTATGTCGACGATAAGGGAAACAAACAATATCCATTGCTCTTGCATGCCTCTATTTCGGGCTCTATTGATAGGGTGCTATACGCCATGCTTGAGGCCCAGGCACTTCGGATGAAAAAGGGGAAGAAAGCACAATTTCCCTTCTGGCTTGCCCCAGTGCAATTGCGCATAATCCCTGTATCTGAAAAATTTGACCAAAATTGCAAAGATGTTTTTACAAAGATCCCTTACAGAATCGATTATGATGACCGAGACATCAGCATGGGACGCAAGATAAGAGAAGCAGAAAAGGAATGGGTTCCATATATCTTGGTGTTGGGAGCAAAAGAGGCGGCTGACGGCCATCTTAGTGTTCGCACTAGAGATGGCGCCCAGAGAAAGATGGCAATTTCCGAGCTTCTAGCTGAAATCGAATCTCGGATGACGGGAAAGCCTTTTCTTGATCTACCTTTACCGAAATATGTTTCCAGGCGGCCTATCTTCATCGGTTAACCTTCTAACGGACTCCCCATCCCGCTTCATCGGGATGGGGGGAGCTTGAAAATCCTTGCACTTGTGTGGTGTTTTATAGTATTGGCAGTAATTATTAGGTAGAATGGACAATATGTGATAAATGGCGATTTGCAATTATACAAATGGCGATTTCTGATTTGTAAGTTCCAAGTAGACGAATAATAAAACTAGGGAGGTGAAACACATAGTCAAACGTATTAATGTAAACAACGGGATTAGGGCCAAAGAGGTCCGGTTGATAGATCAAGATGGCGAGCAGCACGGGGTTGTGTCTCGAAGTCAAGCCCTGGAAGTAGCGGGATCAGCCGGACTTGATCTTGTCGAGGTTGCCCCGCAGGCGAATCCGCCTGTCTGTCGTATCATGGATTATGGGCGGTATAAATACCAGCAAAGCAAAAAGCTTCAAGAAGCCAAGAAACGCTCAGCAAGTTACCAGATCAAAGAAGTAAAAGTTCGGCCTCAGACAGGCGAACATGATTTGCATGTAAAACTCCGTAACATCAGACGTTTTTTGGATGATGGAGACAAGGTAAAGGTTTCTATCATGTTCAGGGGAAGAGAGATGGTGTACACAGAACAAGGGGCTAATCTTCTCCTGCGAATAGCTGAAGAAATGTCGGACATGGCCGTTATAGAACAGCAAACAAGGCGAGAAGGCCGCCAAATGTTTATGGTTCTTGCCCAGCATAAATAATTCCCAAAAGATTCTTCTGTCGGATTTGACAACTCAGGCGCTGGTTTTTCCGGGGTGGTGTGCCGAAATGTATCTGTGTGGCTGGGCTCTTGGACCATGCTTTCGCGTTTTGCGGCTTACGCCTTGAGAACAGTGCGTGATTGTTTTGCTAATTTTGAAATTGGAGAAGGAGAAAACAATGCCAAAGATGAAGACTAATAGAGGCGCTGCTAAGCGTTTCAAGGTTACCGCAAAAGGTAAAATAGTATATTCAAAATCACATTCAAACCACATTCTGACCAAGAAGACGACAAAAAGAAAGCGAAGTCTTAGAAAAGCCGGCACAATCGATAAGAGCAACACGGCGATGATAAAACGTCTAATCCCTTATTCATAATTCCGCCTGTGGCCAGGATTATGAATATACGAACACAGGAGGACTAAATATGCGAGTGAAACGAGGGTTTAAAGCCCGAAGAAGACGAAAAAAGCTACTAAAACTGGCCAAAGGGTATCGTGGTGCGCGGAGCAAGCTCTATCGTACAGCAGCCGATGCTGTAGACAAAGCCTATCAATATGCCTACAGGGATCGAAGGACCCGGAAGCGGGATTTTAGAAAGCTTTGGATTGCCCGAATCAATGCTGCCGCTCGTCTCAACGATATCTCTTATAGTAGGTTTATAAGTGGGTTGAAACGGGCAGGTATCGAGATTGATCGAAAGATATTAGCGGAACTAGCAGTTTCAGACCCTAAAGGTTTCTCCCATCTTGCGGCAATGGCAGCAGGTTCTGCGGGATAGATCGAAGAACGAATGAAAGAAGATCTGGAGGAAATACAACGGCAAGCCTTAAAGGCCCTAGAGTCGGCAAGTGACTTACGACAAATCAATCAGTTAAAAACGGAGTTTCTGGGTCGTAAAGGCTCGATTACACAGTGTTTGAGAAAAATCTCCACTGTCCCTCCTGAAGAGAGGCACGTAGTCGGCAAGCTCGCCAATGAGGTTAAGACAAGACTTGAAGCTGCTTTTAAAAAGGCTGTTGGCACACTTAAGGCCTTTGACGACAGGCCTGCAGATGCCCTTGATGTAACACTTCCGGGCAGATCTGCCTTCAGAGGGAATCTTCATCCTATAACACAGATAAAAGAGAAGATCTTTGAGATTTTCCTCAGGCTCGGCTTTGAGATTGTAGAAGGGCCCAGTGTTGAGCTTGATTATTATAACTTCGAGGCCCTAAATATCCCCAAGAATCATCCTGCCCGGGACATGCAAGACACTTTCTACGTTTCGGATGACATTGTCTTGCGAACCCATACTTCGCCGATCCAGATCCGGGTCATGGAAAAGCAATCACCACCGGTGCGCATCATTGCTCCAGGCGAGGTCTACCGCGTGGATTCGGATATTTCTCACACACCTATGTTCCACCAGGTCGAAGGGCTAATGGTAGACGAAGGGGTTTCGTTCGGTGATCTGAAAGGTATCCTTACGACATTCGTCCATCAGATCTTTGATGCCAATACGAGTCTACGCTTTCGTCCCAGTTTTTTCCCTTTTACAGAGCCAAGCGCTGAAGTGGATATCCGATGCGTTATGTGTCGGGGAAGTGGCTGCCGTGTTTGCTCTCAGACCGGTTGGCTGGAGGTTCTAGGGGCCGGCATGGTACATCCGGCAGTATTTGAAATGGTAAATTATGACACAGAATACTATACCGGCTTTGCCTTCGGCATGGGTATCGAACGCATTGCAATGCTTAAGTACGGCATTGACGATATAAGGAAGTTTTACGAAAACGACATAAGATTTTTACAACAATTTTGATGGACTCGTAAAAAGTCCATCAACAGGCCGAGGGCGGTTAAGCCCCGGCCTGGGGTAGGGGTGGGACCATTTGAATTCACTTCAAATGGCGGGGGAGGGGTAGCCCTCCCTCGCTGAGTAAAAAGGCGTTTTTCGACTTTTTACGAAATCGTCAATTTTAACTATGAAAGTTAGTCTGAGCTGGCTTCGAGATTATGTTACCGTTGATAGGGATGTGGCTGACGTGGCCGAGGCCCTTACTATGGCCGGCCTTGAAGTGGAAGCCCTCGTCGACCGATATGCCTATCTAGACGGTGTAGTGGTGGGACGCATTGTTGAGATAACCCCTCATCCTGATGCCGACAAACTGTCTTTGTGCAAAGTTGATATCGGCACAGAGACAAAAGCAATCGTTTGCGCCGCCGCCAATATTAGCGAAGACGACCTTGTCCCTGTCGCCCTTCCAGGGGTGGAGCTTGCCGGCATCGGCAAGATTGAATCTGGACGCATCAGGGGAGAAGTCTCCGAAGGTATGTTGTGTTCCGAAGCGGAATTGGCCATCGGAACACAGACTTCCGGGATTTTGCTCCTCCCAGAAGGCCAAAGACCGGGCGGCACAATTACCAAGGCGCTGAAACTTTCAGATACTGTTATCGAATTCGACCTCACACCCAATCGTTCCGATTGCCTCAGTATCATAGGTATTGCCAGAGAAGTTGCAGCCATCCTTGAAACCCCGCTAAAACATCCGGACATAAGACTTCCAGAAGGACAGACTCCAATAGATAAACTTGCATCCGTAACCCTTGAAGCCCCGGACTACTGTCCAAGATATACCGCAAGGCTTGTTTCAGGAATCAAGGTAGCTCCTTCCCCGTTTTGGCTTCAAGACAGACTAAACTCTGTGGGCTTGCGGGCGATCAACAACGTAGTAGATGTCACAAACTTCGTCCTTATGGAAATGGGCCAACCCTTACATGCCTTTGACTTTAACCGTCTTGCTCAAGGCCGTATCGTGGTAAAAACAGCACGAGAAGGCCAGACTTTTACTACACTCGATGGCATGGAACGAAAACTTTCCTCAGAGGTACTCATGATCTGCGACGGGAAAGAACCGGTAGCCCTGGCAGGCATCATGGGAGGACTCGATTCCGAGATCGAAGACGACACCACTCAGGTGCTTATTGAAAGCGCCTATTTTAACCCAACAACAACCAGACGCACTGCCAAGCAGCTTGGTCTAAGTACCGAATCATCATACCGGTTCGAAAGGGGCGTAGATCATGGAGGTGTTGTTAGGGCCCTTGACCGGGCCACACAACTAATCTGCCGACTTGCAGGTGGGAAACTCGCTTCCGGTATTATTGATGAGTACCCAAAACCGATTCCGGAAAAGGTGATAGAGCTTAGTACAAATCGTACAAACCGTCTTCTGGGTACAAGTTTTGACCGGGATAAGATCGCCTCATATCTGGAGTCTGTTGAACTTGATGTTAAGATCCTTGATGAGGACATACTCAAGGTAGTGCCACCTACCTTTCGGGTGGATCTAGAACGTCCCCAAGACCTTATGGAAGAAGTGGCTCGCCTGAGCGGATATAATGGAATTGTCACCACTCATCCTGTAACAGAGGTGCTGGCCAAAGAGCAAAAAGAAGAACTTCAGGTCAGAAAGCAACTTAAGGAAGTCCTTTCAGGCTGCGGTTTTTTTGAGAATATAACTTACAGTTTCATTGGCAAGGATGCCTGTGATAAGTTGTTGCTTGCCGGCAACGATTACCGCCGACAAATGATATCCATCCTAAATCCCCTCACGGAAGCCCAGGATGTCATGAGGACTTCTCTGCTCCCATGCCTGCTGGGTACGATGTTACAAAATGTAACACAACAAAACAAGGATCTCAAAATCTTTGAATTGGGCAAGATCTTTCTTAAAAACACCCAGGAGGAGGAACTACCGACTGAAGTTGAGATGATATCCGCTCTTTGGACAGGCCTGCGACAAGATAGGGCCTGGCATTCTAAAGAGGTAAAAACGGACTTCTATGATATAAAAGGAGTCGTCGAAACCCTTTTTAGGGCTGCAAACATTCAAAAAGTGCGTTTTTCTGTCCCTTCTACGCCCAAATATCCCTATCTGAAACCGGGGCGTGTGGCTGAGGTCTATGCCCGGGGCGAACTCATAGGCACGGTAGGTGAGATTATACAACAGGTATTACAGAACTTTGATCTAAAGCAAGCAGCCTACGTTTTCGAACTTAATTTCGACCAGTTGGTTCGCCTGAGAACTTGCGAAAAGAGCGCAAAACCGATATCCAGGTTTCCGGCCACGAGTAGAGATATAGCCTTGATTGTTGACAACGCCCTTGAAGCCCAAGAGGTGTTGCATTTTGTGGAAGCTCAGGACCAAGAGCTTGTTAAGTCTGTGGAAATCTTCGATATATACAAAGGACTTCCGATCCCTGATGGGAAAAAGAGCTTGGCTTTGAGGTTTAGGTATTGTTCTTTTGAAAGAAGCCTTACTGACGAAGAGGTCAACAAAGTTCATGAAGTTGTTACTCAAAAGGTCCTAAAACATTTCAAGGCCCAGCTTCCGGAGAAGTAATGAACAAAAAAGATATCGTTCAAGCTATTCACGAGCGGGTCGGCTTTTCCAAACGGGAAACCACGGCTATCGTTGATACAGCCCTTGAGACAATCAAAACAGCCCTCGTTGCGGAAAAGCAGGTTATGATTTCGTCATTTGGAAAGTTTTCAGTCCGTCAGAGAAAGGCCCAAAAGGGGAGGAACCTGCAAACAGGACAGAGCGTGACGATCCCACCGCGAAAGGCGGTAACCTTCAAGGCCAGCCAAGTACTCAAGGATCGTATCAATGAAACCCACAGAGCCAGAGATACCTAATAAGCGGTATTTTAGGATTGGTGAGGTAAGTGCTTTAACCGGTATAGAGTCTTATGTGTTGAGGTATTGGGAAACAGAATTCCCGGGAATCAGGCCTGCCAGATCCAGTTCCGGCCAACGCCTTTACCGGAAACAGGATATAGAGATTGTTCTAAAAATAAAGGGCCTGCTTCACACAAAAAGATATACCATCGCGGGAGCTAAACAGTATTTAAGAAAACGCCAAAAAGAGACATCTCCTTCTTCTCAATCTATTACCCTCGAGGAACTAAGAAAAGAACTTGTCGCTATTAGAGATCTGTTGAGTGATTAATCATATCCCCCCTTCCAGCACCTCGAAGAGCCAACGAGAAAGGGCTTTGTCATCCTTATACTGAACAATTCCTTTTAGATTTTTCAGCTGAATCTCTGCCCTGGCCATTGACTTGTGACCACCTGCAGATCCTAAGTCCCCAAAGATCTTGGCCAGCAATTTCCCGGCATCCTTTCGAAAACCATCATTTCTGACGATAATGACCAGTCGTCCCTGATATGTTGCAGATACAATGGACCAAACAACATCGTGAACCTTCATAAAAAAGTCCGCAATAGAAACACAGACATCTGAGTTTTTTACGGCCCCCAGGTGTACGTGGGCACGGTGTTTCTTAACCCGGATTTCTTCTAAGGCCTTTCGGTAGAAATTCAAAGAGTCAAGGCTGAGCTCGGCCTCCTCAATCCTCCTTGTCATCTGCACATTTGCAAAGCGAAACAGAAACTGAAAGGCATTCACGTCAGCCATGACAACCTTTCGCTCAAAATTACTCGTATCTGTCTTGATACCGTAAAAAAGTGCTGTGGCAAGAGGCACAGATGGTTTAATCTTGGCAGCTCGAAGATATTCGGTCATCATAGTCGAAACCGCCCCATATTCCGGTCGAATATCCACGAAAGAAGTTTTGATCCCACTAGGAGGATGATGGTCGATAACGATATCAAAATCGATGCCCTGGAAACCCTCATGGTGGCTTGGTTGTGAATCAATTATGGCAAAATGTGTAAATTCCTGGGGATTCACCTTTGCAATTGGCAAAAGGTTCAACTTGATGAGCCGGATCATAGCCAGGTTATCGGGTCTGCTGATCACATTCACATGGGCAATAGAGGTGTTAGAAATCTTCCGCCACAAAAGGCGTTTTAAAGCCATTGCACTTGCCATGGCGTCAGGGTCTGCATTGATGAGGATCATCAGTCGATCTTCCCGAGAAAACAGACTAAGTAAACGCCGCAGTCTTTCTGAAGCAGAAGTTGCCATCAAAAACTCCTAAGCTCTTGAGATCTAAGCATATCGTACCACAAATGATGCTTTTCTATATTAAAAGTGCCGTCGCAGACTAGGCTTGACATCTTATTTTGTCAAGAATGAATCTATCTTTTCCGACATTTCATGAATTCGTTCGGGTTGCATCCACTCGATCTCGGTATCTACCCTAAACCATGTAAATTGTCGTTTTGCATAACGACGGGTGTCTCGTTTAAGAGTCTCCACGGCATTATCCCAAGTTAAAGTTCCAGACAGATAATCTGCCATGTGACGATATCCGATGGACCGCATCGTCTTGAGCTCGGGACCATATCCTTGCTCCAGGAGTGCTTTTACTTCATTAAGTAATCCTTCTGCAAGCATCTTTTCAACCCGCTGGTTAATCCGTTCGTAGAGTATGTTGCGGTCCATGTAAAGGCCAAACTTGAGTAATTGATATGGGGCACTGGAAAAACCGTGCTCACGGTGATGCTCGGAAAGGGGTTTGTCAGTGCTTTTATAGACTTCCAATGCCCTTATGATACGGTAGGCATCATTGGCATGGATCTTCGATGCCGCCACCGGATCAACCGCCTGAAGCTGTTCATACAACATGCCGATGCCGAAGGTGTCGGCTTCTCTTTTTAGCTTGGTCCGGATCCACTTGTTCACTCCCTTGGCCTTAAAAAGCCCTTTCGTTAGGGCCCTTATGTATAGTCCAGTGCCTCCAACAACAAAAACAGGAATCCCCTTTTGGTAGAGTTTGTCGATTACAGTCTCCGCCATTGCCTTAAAACGGGCGGCACTAAATGGTTCGTCAGGTTCCACTACATCAACCATGTGGTGTTTTACCTGCTCCTGTTCATGCCGTGTTGGTTTTGCTGTGCCAATGTTCATGCGTTTGTACACCTGCATGGCATCAGCACTGACAATCTCGCCTCCAATAGGTCTTGCCAAGGCAATGGCTGTGCTGGTTTTACCAATACAAGTGGGGCCGGCTATTACAATAAGGGATGGTTTTTCGTTGTTGATCATTGCTGTTTGCATGAATATTGGATATCCTATGCCTGGTCTTGCCAAGACTGCTTATCTATATAATCTGTAAGATTCTTCGTGTAAAGAATCACAGCGCATTAGGGTTCGTCACGAAATAAGTGTCTCAAGATTGCGAAGGATTTTGGGTTGTATTCAAGGCGCTCGGGCGGGAGCATACCGAGGTATGTGACCAACCGAGCAACGCAGAAGACGGCCCAAAAGACCAGCAAGA
>MAVP01000082.1 GCA_001751075.1 Desulfobacterales bacterium S7086C20
CCACCTCAGGCGACACCGAGGGAGGAACAGATTCTGATTCCGGAGGAAGCTACTCCGTTATAGCAACCGTTGGGGCCAATGTAACGAGTTATACCGATGATACAGGGTTAGAGAAAAATGCAACCTACAGCTATCGTGTGAGGGCATTCAGGTACTCCACCGGTAGTGGTTCTGAACTATGGACATTTGGTGAAGAGAGCAATCAAGTGGAGTATTCGTCTTATTCGAATGAGGCGGAAGAAAAAGCCTTTGACCACTGCTTCATTGCAACCGCCGCCTATGGTTCCCTTATGGAGCCGCATGTGGCAACACTCAGGCAATTTAGAAACAAACACCTCACCCCATATAAAGCAGGACGCGCCTTGGTAGAGACCTATTACACATACTCTCCACCAATAGCCGACTTCATCGCTCAACACGAAACCCTGAGGGCTGCTGTTCGTATCGGGCTTATGCCACTGGTAGCTTTGAGCTATTCCGTGCTTCACATTGGTCCGGTTTTCACACTGGGCATCCTAATCTTTATCATGTTGTTATCAGTTACTAGTCATCAGTTGTCAGAAAAAAACCGACAACTGACCCCTGACCCCTAATAACCGGTAACTGATTCACCCTAAGAGTCTACTTCCCTCATACGTCCCCCCTGAAGCACAATAATTCGGTCTGCATCGCGGATCGTAGACAACCGATGTGCCACTACAATGGCCGTACGCCCTTTCATTAGCTTGAGGGTTGCGTCCTGGATGAGTTTTTCGGTCTGTGTATCGACACTCGATGTTGCTTCATCTAGAATTAAGATCTCGGGGTCACGGGCCAAGGCTCGAGCGAAGGCAATCAACTGCCGTTGGCCACTTGACAACGTGCGCCCCCCCTCAGTCAAGATCGTATCTAGTCCTTCAGGAAGATCGCCAACCAACCTATCGAGACTGCAACCGGCTATAATCTCTTGCAGGTACTCGTCAGAAAGGGCCGGATTCCCGGCAACAATGTTGTTCCTAATACTGTCCGCAAAGAGGAAAACATCCTGGGTGATTAGAGCCATTGCAGACCTCAACAAGATCTTGGGCACCTTTCGTATGTCCACCCCATTTACCAAAATACGTCCTTTACTCGGATCGTAAAATCGTTCCAGGAGGTGTATCAGTGTTGATTTTCCGGCACCGGTCACCCCCACGATAGCCACAGTTTCACCCTCGTGGACCTCAAAAGAGATGTCCTGGAGTATCCAGTCTTTGCCCTCATAAGCAAACCACACTCTATCAAAGGCAATACCCCTGTCTTCTCGCTTCCCAGCCTGTTGTCGGAGATCCGGCCATGCTTTTGAAGGTGGCCTGCCCTCCATTTTTCCGGCAGAACGGAAAGTGGCCCCATTTGATCTGAATGTCTCCCCGACCTCAACCGAAAGCTCAGGATCAGGAATCTTTTCCCTGGTATCCAGAAGCAGAAAAATCCGCTCAGATGATGCCATAGCAGACTGCATTATGTTGTATTTTTCCGCAATATCCCGAATAGGCCGAAAAAACATCCTCATATAAGCGATAAAAGCCACAAGGATACCAAGGCTTAAGCTATCAGTGAGCACACGCAACCCACCGTACCAAATAACCAGCGCTACGGTAATTGAGCTGAGAAGCTCAATAGCAGGCATGAAAACCGCAAATATGTCAATCTGGCGCATTCCGATCAAATAGTTTTCGCGGTTAAGTTTTTTGAACCGTTCGTAGTTCTTCCCTTCCCGGGAAAATAGCTGAATTACCTTAATACCATCAATGCTTTCCTGGAGTCTTGTGTTGATTTCGGCAATCTTAAGACGTGCCTGGCGGAAAACATCCCTGGCCATACGGCTAAAATAGGTAGTAATAAAAAAGACGAGGGGAAGCATTAGGAAACAAATCAAGGCCAACTTCCAATGCATAACCACAAGTACTACAGTAATGCCAAGCAATAAAAAGATGTCCTTAAAAAGCACCGTAATAATAGAGGTAAAAAACTCGTGTAAATTCTGAATATCACTCGTCACACGTGTAACCAGACGGCCTACCGGGTTTCTTGTAAAAAAGTTCACTGAAAGCCCTTGTATATGACTGAAAAGCCTTAATCTTAGATCATGCATAATAGATTGGCCTGTATATTCCATAACAAAAACATTGCCAAAGCTCAGGACAAAATGAAAAACTACAATCAGAAAAAAAACCAAGGCAAGGTGAGCAATACCGGCATGGTCACGCGCCCTAAGAAGAGTCAAATCAGAGTCTTTGAGCTTTGAGAGATCCTCATGTGGGATCTTGGCATAAGGCCACTCGGTTTCAAAGGCCTTTGGATAACCCTTTACTATCCTTGCGTTAGGATCAAGCCTAAGATCAACGGTGTAAAACCGCTGTTGTTGAGTAGTGCGACTGTCATCACCCACGTCTTGTACTATATACCGATCAATAGCCACCTTTGTAAGATACGGAAGAGCCAAGTCTAAGACCGTAATTGCGCTAACGAGCATAACAGACAACAAAAACAGCATCTTATAGGGCCGGATGTGCGGGAAAAGCCTTCTGAACAATCGCAGATCATATGGCTTTCCAAGTTTGTCTTCTTCAAAATATCCGTATTCGCGCCGCATTTTCAGTTTCCAGTTTTCAGTTGTCGGTTGTCAGTTATCAGTTGCCAGGGATCAGTTTTTTGCTGACACCTGCCCCCCGATCCCTGATATTGGCACCTCACCACGCCCTTCTTCAATCTCCTGCCAGTAATACGTTCTACTATAAAACCCCCTTCGGCCTATCAATTCCTCGTGGGTACCTGCATCGGCCATTTCTCCATTTTCCAATACTACAATCAAATCAGCATACTTGACATGGCTAATCCTGTGAGAGACCATGATCGTAGTTCGGCCAACAGAAAGCTTTCGAACATTGCCAAGAATAATAGCAGCCGTTTCGACATCCACCTGGCTCAGTGGGTCATCCAGAATCAAAATAGGCGTTGAGATCAGGAGTGCCCTGGCCAAGGCTAGACGTTGTCTTTGACCACCCGACAGGGTAGCCCCCCTTTCCCCTATCAACGTGTCAAGACCTTCAGAAAACCCCATTATCGTATCGTTTAAGTGAGCTGCTCGACAAGCCAGCATCACCTGTTCATCAGACGCATCCTCCTTTCCAAAGATCAAGTTCTCTCGAATGCTGCCGGAAAAGAGAAAAGCATCCTGAGGCACGACCGCCACGTTGGAGCGTAGAACCTCTAAGGAGGCCTTACAAACATCTACCCCATCGAGCAACAGCCGTCCACTGGTGACATCAAGAAGTCTGGGGACCAGATGACACAGCGTCGTCTTGCCACATCCCGTCGGTCCTACTACACCCAACATCTGACCAGTCTTTAAAGAAAACGATACGCTGGAAAGTACTGATGGCAAGTTTGTATCGTATCTGAAATTCACATTGTCGAATACAAGTTCACCATTCACATTTGTTAACGGCCTTGGATTCTCAGGGCTGAGAATCTGAGGCCTCGTTTCGAGGATCTTATTTATTCTGTCCAGCGAAGCCCGGCCACGTTGAATCAGATTAATCACCCATCCCATGGCCATCATAGGCCATGTCAGCAGGCCCAGATAACTTATGAAAGCCACAAAATCACCGGGAGTAATCGTAAGGTCAATAGCCAGCCCACCTCCCAGATAGAGCACGATAACCACACTGAGGTTGGACAAAAACATCATCCCAGGGAAAAGAATCCCCGTAACACGAACCAGGCGCAGATTTTTACCGGCATAATCTTTAGAAATCTCGGCAAGCCTATTGGCTTCCTCCCCTTGCCGATTGTACGCCTTTACAACTCGAATCCCGGCAAACCGCTCGCGAACTGTTTCCGTCAAGTCGGCAAATGAGGCCTGCACTTCCCTGTAGAGGTGGTGCATTCGCCTTGTTATTACGCGAGCCAATAAGGCAATAATCAGCATGGGTAATAGCGCAAGTACGGTCAACGTTATATTTATGTATAACATAAAACCGATTGCGGCCATGCCAAGGACCAAAGCATCAGTAAGCGCCACCATTCCCATGCCGACAGCCATGCGGACATGTTGGATGTCATTGGTAGCATGTGCCATCAGATCACCAGTCTTTGTTTTGTCGAAATAGCCGGCGGAAAGGCTTTGGATATGGGAAAAGAGCAAGTTTCGTATACCCTCTTCCACCCGTCTAGATGTCCCGATAAGACATCGACGCCAAAGAAAGCGAAATACCCCGATTACTAATGCCACAATGACAATATAGAGGGCATAATGAACAAGCTTTGAACCGCCGACATTACGAATTGTCAGATCATCAACCGCCCACTTGATGATGCGAGGTATGAATAGTTGAAGGATATCGACAACAAAAAGAGAAAAAAGACCAACTATAATGGTGACCTTCTTTTCTATGATGTATGGCTTGACAAGTCGGTATGATCTCATGGGGGCGTCTTGTTTCCCTGCGGCTCCGCTTATCCACAATAGTATATTGTCATGCTAACAGACACCGGAAAAACAGTCAAAACGATTCCCGTTCTCCCTTATCGCTAATTGACTTTTGCCCGCCTGATTGTTATAGCTACTATATGCAACCAGGTACAGTTGTCGAATTTATTGATCGCAAGAATATTATTTCTGCGGTTGTTCTAGAGCAGAAATATCACAAGGTGCGCATGCTCACCATGCACAATCGCGAGATAAGCCATGCGGAAAAGCGCCTTGCCCATGTCAGCGATGGACACCTCGACCTAAGTGTTGGCAGAACCCACTTAGTCGAACGCCTCCATTCTATAACGGCAAAACGAAAGCAGCTTCAAAACCAAATTGATCTGAAGGAATTGTGGCAAGTTCTACATACGGAACCGGCATGGATAGATGTCCAGACAATGGCGGAGTTCTGCTTTGATGGCGGAATTTCTTCTGACCACATGTCTGCTGTGATGCGGGCTGTATTTGAAGATAGGCTCTACTTCAAGTTTGATACTTATCGTTTTTTTCCGAACAGCCCCGAGAAAGTGGCACAAATCACCGCGCAAGTCGAAGAGGAAGCCAAAAAAACCCGCATTATCAACGAAGGGACTCACTGGATACGCCAAACCATAGAAGGCAAGCACAATTACATCCCGTCAGACAAAGAAGAAATTGTTGAAATACTAAAATCGTTTCACCTCTTTGGGAATGAAAGCCCTCACTACAAGACAGCCAAAGAGATCATTTCGGATTCAGGACTCGACCCAACAAAAGGGCTTTTTCATTTTCTGGTCCAGATAAGGGTCTGGGATGAGGACGAGAATCTGACTTTGCATCGTCTAGATATTCCTCGTTCCTTTTCGCCAGGTATCTTGGAAGCTTCACCTGAGTTTTTCCTGGACAGCGCAAAAAAACCATCCGACAGTAATCGCAAAGACCTTACCCATCTTTCAACACTCACAATAGACGGTCAAAGTACTCTCGATTTTGATGATGCTATCAGCATTCAACCCTGCGATGATGGATACAGATTGTGGATACACATAACAGACGTTGGCCATTTCTTGAAAAGAAACACCCCCATCGATAAAGAAGCATTGGGCCGGGCCAGTTCAATATATTTGCCCGACATGCGCATATCTATGCTCCCTGCCGCATTGACAGAAAATTTGTGCAGCCTAAAAGAAGGAGAGAACCACCTTGCCATAACTATTACAGCAGATCTTGACAGCTCGGCAAACGTAATACGCCACGAGATATTCCCAAGTGTTATCCGAGTTGATCAACAACTCACCTATTATGATGCTAACCAGGCAGTATCGGAAGACTCTGAACTTGCATTAATCTATGAACTTGCCCAAAAGTTAAATAGTGAACGCTTGAATTCAGACGCCCTTCAAATCGATTTGCCGGACATAAACGTGTGGACCAACGGTAGCGGGGAAATCTCGGTTGTACGGATGAACCGCTATAGCCCCAGTCGTCTAATTGTCTCTGAATGTATGATCTTGGCAAATTGGCTTACTGCACGATTCTTTCGGGATCATGGCCAACCCGCTATCTTTAGATCACAGTTACCTCCCCGACAGTACCTTATTGACAATGACGGTGGAACACTTTACCAAAACTGGATGCAAAGACGGTTTCTAAGCCGTGCCAAATTGGGCACTGAGGCCGAACATCATGCAGGCCTAGGGTTGGATGCCTATCTTACTGCGACCTCTCCCTTACGTAAGTATATTGACCTGGTTACACAAAGACAACTAAGAAGCCTTCTAGGCATGGAAGATCTTTACTCGGAGGAAGAACTAGCATTTATCATTCAGGCAATTAAAGAACCCATGCGTCACATCACATTCCTCCAGCAGGAACGTAGGCGCTATTGGATACTCAAATACCTCCAACATCTCGTGGGAACCAAACAAGAAGCTCTCGTTCTTGAAAAGCGGCGGCAGCGTTATGTGGTACTACTAACTGATTACATGTTGGAATCATCCCTTCCGGCAAATAACAGCAAAGAGCTGGAACCGGCGGACATGATTACAGTCAAGATAGAACAGGCAAACGCTAGAAGTGATACCCTCGCTATATCGATGGCATAAATCAGGTTTTCTTACTTTTGGCCAACCTCACCTTGATCGCCGTCTTGTGCGTCTTTTTGGTATTCTTTAAGGACAGTCTCAGCCTTCGATACCACCTTTTTTACCTTTTTATTAAGCAGGTATAACTCTTTATCAATCTTTTCCAAGAATTCGTCTTTTCTTTCCTTGCCCACAATACCTCCCAAATCAGACAGTCCCCAAAATTCTTACAAACTCGAAAAATCACAGACTTGTAAAAAGTCCACAAACAGACGACACAGTAAAAAGCTCCAGATGCAAGGCGCGCGAACCTTGAGGAATGAGACGTACTTATCGTACGTCGCAATGACGAAAGATGAAGCGCAACGCCGCAGATTGACTTTTTACGAAGTCGTCAAAAATGAGGAACAAAACCATGATCAGCATAAATGGCTTGGGCCCGAGCAGAAGCGATGAATTGGAGGAATTTTTCGGCATTCTCCGGATGGGAAGCATTTTTCAGTTGGCAGATATAGTAATTGACCTTATCCCTCTGGTCCAACTCCTCTCCAGGTTCAACTTCTTCTACGGCAAGACCACTTTCTTTGGCATGCACGATCTCAGTCGCCCACACAGGGCCAACATCGACGGTCTTCTTCATTAGACGTAACGGGGTTTCCCTGTGGTGCACTATTGTCAAAATCGTTGTCCCTTCCGCCCGTTTCACCTCCATAATTCGATTCACAAGACCCTGGCCTCCAGCCTGGCAATACATTTCAGTAATGTAACGGGCAATATCTTCATATTCTCGGTTGGGCTGAGAAATCCTTACCTCCTCTCGACCAAGATCTGAGATAGAGCTGATTTGCATTGGATTTCCTTTGGCAACCATCAAAACGAGTCGATTGTGAAGATACAACAAGTAGCCCCCCTTTGAGATAAAACCCGCCTGCTCAAGGCGTTCCATGGCCTCTATGTCCACAGAAGCGTATACATCTGGGAACACATTTAAAATCTTGTCACCAAAGACAGCTCCACCTGCCAAAATCTGCTTCAGTTCCAAACCCGGCGGAAGTGTCTCATAGTAGATCTTCTCAACTTCGGGATACTGTTCTTGAAAGTCCCCCAAAAGTTCTTCCATAACCATAAACTGATTACCAGCCATAAAAAGAACCAGATCTGCCGAATCTACAATGCTTACATTGTGAAGATCCTCCCCCCGGTCTGATGGAATCACTGGAAGAGCGATCCCTTTCTTACTGCTACTCATTGCACTCTTCGACCTCCCACCTCCGCGCACGCTGGTTGTCAGTTTCCAGTTGTCAGGGGTCAACTAATTTAATTCTGCGCATATCTTTGTAATAATTACTCCCAGACATACACTTTACACGCTTCTTTACTTCTGCTGCAATTGCGCTCACCTGACCAATATGGTTTATCGGCCTATATTCGTTCGTAACGATGGCAATAGACAACGACACAAAAGGGAAACACTCCCTTTCTCCCTTTCGATTTGTAGAATAAATGCACCCCTGCGCCCTATCACTTTCGTCGTAAAAATCTCCTACGATCAAATCAAAGTTCGCTATAATCCCAGCACACACTCCATCCATCTTTTCAGGCGGAACAATAAAGACATAGTCATCTCCCCCAACATGTCCCACGAAACATTCTGATAAGCGCAGCTTTCGTACTGAGTTCGTAAGGATTCGAGCAGTTATCTTGAGAATGTCATCTCCTCTCATAAACCCGTATTTGTCATTGTACGACTTGAAATTGTCAAGATCTGCATACGCAACTGTAAATCTAGCCCCACCATCAATACAACCCTGTATCCGTTTCATGATGGAAAAGTTTCCGGGAAGCTGGGTCAAGGGATTAGCGTCACGCACCCTTGTTGCCCGGACAAAGATCAACGAAATCCTCGACAAGACTTCGCCGGCTATAAGTGGTTTTTGTAGATAGTCGTCAACTGGTATATGGTCCCAATCTATCTCAATGTCCGGCCCTTGCGGCTGGAGAACCAAGACAATCGGCAAATGGCCAAATACCGTGTCACCCTTAATCCTGTAGCAAAGCTTCTTCCAACCTTCTTCATGTAACAATTCATCCACAACAATCAGGTCAGGCGGATCGCTATAGATGATATCAAGGGCCTGAAGAGAAGACTCTGCACTATATATAACGAAATCATCCTCGGATTGATCCAGGATCTTTTTCAACCCGTCCTTATCAGAAGAGTTACCTGCAATTACGAGTATCTTTCGAGTATCCCGTGTCATTTATCCGCATTGTCACTTGAAAGGAAGTCTTCGGCATCCAACAGTTGATCAACCATCTCCTTGATAATCTCTTCCAGCAAGAGATCTGAAATCTCTAATTTCTCCCAGGCCTTCATGTTTATCTCGGGAACGAGATTATCTCCTGAAAACCCGAATCCGTTTGCCTTAACAAGGCTATCGGCAACATGCACAATTGCGGTCGGCACTTCGACAACTGTCGACATGGTAGGCTTGTGATGGTAGACAATCGGCTCTGTAAGCTTATATGGAAGATACCATTCTTCACATAGCCACCTTCCGATGGTCGTATGAGTCAATCCAATCACTTGCTCTTCCGCCTCACTTATGGAGATTTCTTTGTCCTTCACTACCTCATCTATTCGATCAACTTCTTGCGGCAATTCTGTTTTCATGATTACCTTGCCTATATCATGCAACAAGGCAGCAATAGAGATCTCTTCTGGGTTTGGATGTTCTATTTTTCTGGCAATGACACCAGCCGTTACGGCACACCCGAGGGAGTGCGCCCATAGACCATGCATCCCCTTGCTGATCATCATATCAAAAACAGAAGTGCTCAGCACTAGTCCCTGCACTACATCGAAACCCAGAATAATCAGGGCATGCGTCACACTTGAAATACGGCCGGGAAAGCCATGCAATGCAGAATTAACAACCCTGAGAATCTTGGCAGACAAGGCCTGATCAGATGATATCACGGCTGCTATATCCTCCGCAGACGTATCAGGGTTTTTCACCAAAAGGCTGATCTTATCAAAAACACCTGGAAGCGTGGGAACATTCTTTAGCCCTTTCATCCGTGCTCTCAAGGCTTCTTTATCTACGCTCATCCTTCTTGTGTCCCTTCTGTCAAGATCTCCAAAAGAACATTCTTAATCTTTTTCATGAGAGGGTTTTTGTCAACCTTCCTGAAACGCGCATGAAGCTCGTCTATCTGTTGGCTGAGACCTTTTCCTTCGCCGTCCAGCTCTACCGGATGCCCCTCTACCGTTATCCGCTCCACTTCGATGCGAGAAAGTCGGGCAAGGGTCTCCTCGTTAAGCTCTGTACCTGCCCCACATAGAGTCATCCCTCTGTCGTTTATAACCGCCTTGGCTAGTTTCATGCCAGGCGTTGCAAGTTTTAAGGGTATCTTTTGCATCTGTCTCCCTGCCCCTGTATTGTCAAGATACTTACTAGAGAAAGTCTCCTACCACATCCAACTGAGTTCTGTCAAACCCACCTACCTTACTCGGACCCACCGTCAGTCGAGTTTGCCGGAGATTCAAGGCGGTGAGTGCGCCGTCGCACTCATGTACGTCAAGCGCCCACCAACAAAGAAGATCCGGCAAAATCGGCAGACCCGAGGGGCCGAAAAAATCGAAA
>MAVP01000083.1 GCA_001751075.1 Desulfobacterales bacterium S7086C20
ACTTATCGTACGTCGCAGTGATTTACCCTGTTAAATCGGCTTCGCCGTCTCGCGTAGCGAGAATTTAACAGGGCGGGAATGAAGCGCAACGCCGCAGATGGACTTTTTACGAAGTCGTCAAGTTGTGAAGGATGCGATGTACGACGCCGAGGAAACGAGAAAGATTGAGCAAGCCTTTGGTGAGTGGACCGAAAAGACGGCAGAGCTTATCGCCAAACGTCCAGAGCGTAAGGAAAGTTTTAAGAGCCTGGCTGACATTCCGCTGGAACGCGTCTATACGCCGGCCGGCGAATCCAAATCGGATTATCTGGAAGATCTTGGCTTTCCGGGAAACTACCCCTATACGAGGGGGGTTCAACCTACCATGTATCGGGGCCGGCTCTGGACGATGAGGCAATATGCCGGTTTTGCCAGCGCGGAAGAATCTAACAGGCGCTATAAGTATCTTCTACAACAGGGGCAAACCGGTCTGAGTGTCGCCTTTGACCTACCGACCCAGATTGGCTACGATTCAGACCACCCTTTGGCCGAAGGCGAGGTTGGCAAGGTAGGGGTGGCTATCGATTCATTGATGGATATCGAGGCACTCTTTGACGCCATTCCCCTGGACAAGGTCAGTACTTCCATGACGATCAATGCCCCTGCTGCCGTTGTCCTGGCAATGTATGTGGAAACGGCATCTAAACAAGGCATAGCACCTGAAAAACTTAAGGGTACAATCCAAAATGACATCTTAAAGGAATATACCGCCCGGGGCACCTATATATTCCCCCCCACCCCGTCTATGCGCATCATTACCGACATCTTTGCGTTTTGCTCCCAGCATATTCCGTCGTGGAATACAATTAGTATCAGCGGATATCATATTCGGGAGGCCGGCTCCACGGCAGTACAAGAGGTAGCATTTACTCTTGCCAATGGTATAGCTTATGTGGAGGCAGCTATTGAGGCCGGTCTTGAAGTAGACGCCTTTGCCCCGCGGCTTTCTTTTTTCTTTAATGCGCATATCGATTTTTTTGAAGAAATAGCCAAATTCAGGGCAGCCCGTCGATTGTGGGCACGGATCATGAAAAACCGTTTCGGCGCCAAATCTCCTAAATCTCTTATGCTCCGCTTTCATACGCAAACCGCCGGATGTACCCTGACAGCGCAACAACCGCGAAACAATGTCATGAGGGTTACCCTCCAGGCTTTATCCGCCGTGCTCGGGGGCACCCAATCCTTGCACACAAATTCCATGGATGAGGCCTTTTCCTTGCCATCTGAAGGAGCCGTCCAAACAGCCCTCAGGACGCAGCAGGTTATTGCATACGAATCGGGGGTACCAGATACGGTTGATCCATTAGGCGGGTCTTTCTACGTGGAGCATCTTACTGATGAAATTGAAAAACGTGCCCAAGCATACCTTGATCGGATTGACAAAGACGGCGGGGCTGTGGCTACCATTGAGCAAGGATTTATTCAAAAGGAAATCCAGGAAAGTGCTTATGCCTATCAACGGTCTGTGGAGAAAGGCGATCAGATAGTGGTGGGCTTGAATAAGTTCGAGCAGGAGGAAGCACCTCCTACTAACCTTATGCGTGTCGATCCCGGTGTCAGGAAATCTCAAACAGACAGACTGAAGGAACTTAAACAGCGGCGAGATGGTGTTGCAGTGACCACGGCCCTCAAGAGACTTAAGACTTGTGCCCAAGGGACAGACAATCTCATGCCCTATATTATGGAGGCGGTAAAATCTTATGCCACCCTTGGTGAGCTTTGTGATACACTAAGAGAGGTTTTCGGAGAATACAAGGCAGTCTCTACGTTGTAAAATGTGTGCCGTTTTGGATTTATAAATGACAAAAAGAAAGATTCGTGTGTTGGCAGCAAAACCGGGGTTAGACGGTCACGACCGGGGGATAAAGGTCATCTGTCATGCCTTGCGAGATGCCGGCATGGAGGTGATCTATACAGGTCTGCGCCAGACCCCTGAACAGATTGTCCAGGCGGCGATCCAAGAGGATGTGGACGTAATCGCCCTGAGCGTGTTGTCGGGTGCCCATGACCACCTTTTCCCAAGGATAATGAAGCTTTTGGGGCAAGCCGAAGCAAGTGATATACTGGTTATCGGTGGGGGAGTAATCCCGCAGGAAGATATCCCGGAGTTAAAAAAGGCTGGTATTAAGGCAATATTCGGCCCCGGTACTACTACAAGCGAGACAATCCGTTTTATCCAAGAAAACGTCACCCGGTAAGGGTGATGGACTTTTTACGAAACCATCAAGATTGTGAATGCGCTTTCCAGTCCTATCGCGACCCTAAAAGCTATGTCCTTTGAGTCAAGATCTTTTCTGAGGTTTTTAGTGGTAAGAATCCTGCTTTCCTTCCGCTTGCTATTTCCATTTTGTATTGCTCTATTAGTCTTTCTGACAAGCTGTGCCGGACCGGAGAGAAAGCCGTCGCGCCTTCCCGGCCACCCCGCCCCCTATAAAATCGGCAAAAGATGGTACCGTCCCATGAAACATTCCCGTGGTTTCCAACAACGGGGTATGGCCTCATGGTATGGAAAGAAATTCCACGGCCGCAAGACGTCAAATGGTGAAATATATAATATGTATGCCATGACAGGTGCCCATAAGACCCTGCCACTGGGAACTTATATTAGAGTTCACAACCTCAGGAACGGGAAAAAGGCAGTTATCCGAATAAACGATCGGGGCCCTTTTATCCGTGGCCGGATCGTGGACCTTTCCTACACCGCCGCCAAGAAGATCGGTCTCGTTGGGCCCGGCACCGCACCTGTTAAGATTGTGGCCTTGGGAGTACCCCAGGAAACCGTAAGCCGAAAAGAACCAAAACGTACATTTGTACCTGTGAATTACTATGTGGGGGATTTTGTGGTCCAAGTAGGTGCCTTCAAAGAGCGGGTAAATGCCATCAAGCTGAAGAACAAGCTTGCACCGACCTACAAAGATGTCCATATAGCTACTTACGAAAGTATGCAGGGCACATTTTACAGGGTTCGAGTGGCAAGGTGTACAACGCTCGATGAAGCCCGTCGATATGAGAAAATGCTGGAAAGGGACGGGTTTCCTGATGCTATTGTTGTGGCTCGCTAGGAGGCTATCCGAGCTTGAAAGCTGTATTTATTGACAGGGATGGAGTTATCAACAAAGATCGCCGTGATTATGTCAAGAGCTGGTCGGAGTTTTGTCCGATATCTGGAAGCATCGAGGCCCTACGGTTGTTAAGACTTCACGGTTATTCTATAATTGTGATTACCAACCAATCGCCAATTAATCGAAAAATAATTGACAGAGCCGAGCTTCAGGAAATCCACAACAATATGGTAACTATGATAAAGGCTCGAGGTGGTGACATAGAGGCAATTTATTACTGTCCGCATGTGCCTGAAGAGGGTTGTGACTGTCGCAAGCCAAAACCCGGCCTGATCTATCGTGCACAAAGTGATTATGGCTTGGAGTTGTCTGAAATATGCATGATCGGGGACAGTCTGAAAGATATTGAGTGTGCTCGTAAGGCCGGATGCGGCAAGGCCGTGCTTGTTCGTACAGGCCATGGCATAGAGGCGGAACGCCTTTGTGAAGAAAAAGGCATAGTTCCAGATTATGTGGCTGATGACCTCATGGCTGCCGCCAAATGGCTGCTGGTGCTGGATGAAGGCTGAACAGAATCAAAAGGCAAATTAGTTTCGTACGTTCTTTTACTTTCAGTTTCTCAGGTCTTTGCTAAGCTGTTGATAAGCGCTGCAACATAGCCTGCCCCGAATCCGTTGTCTATGTTCACAACAGTGACATTAGAAGCGCAGCTGTTTAACATGGCCAGTAAAGCTGCTATCCCACCAAAACTTGCACCATACCCAACACTAGTTGGAACAGCAATAACGGGTTTATCCACCAATCCGCCAACTACGCTGGGAAGGGTCCCTTCCATGCCTGCCACTACAACAAAAACAGATGCCTTGGTCAAAAGTTCCTCATGATCTAAGAGCCGATGGATTCCAGAAACACCGACGTCATAGAGTGTCTCCACAAAATGACCTATTGTCCTTGCCGTTACTACTGCCTCTTGTGCCACCGGGATGTCTGACGTGCCTGCGGCAACTACAAGGATTAAGCCTGTAGTTTTTTTTGCGGGAGGTGTTTGTTCATAAACGAGTATCCTGGCCTCATCGTGATAAACGGCGCCGGGATATTGGGTCTTTATCAAGCCGGCCTTTTCGGCAGAAAGACGAGTAATCATGACAGTGTCTCCCTTTTCGGCTATGGCCTTTGTAATACCCAGGATATGCTCTGCTGTCTTGTGTTGTCCGAAAATGACTTCCGGAAACCCCTTTCTTAACGAACGGTGATGATCCACGCGGGCATACGAAAGATTCTCATAAGGCAGGTGTTTGAGATTAGTAACGGCCTCATCTACTGTTACGTTACCAGAGGCAACCGATTCCAGGAGTTTTTTTAAGGTGTTGATATCCATGATTGCTATTGGTTTTTAACATTCGCCTCCTGTCTAGTCAATAACAACCGGCCTGGGTACGGAATCCGGCTTGATTTACTGAACAGATATGCTATTTAGGGACTGTCTTTGGCAGAATTTATCATGAAAAACATGGACCACATAATGGCATCTGAGTTCAAGGCGGGTCGATGCATGCTCGGAAGGATTGCCAAGGGCAGGGACCTCGTGACCGCTATTGAAGACTTTTGTCTGGAGCATTCCATTCAAACGGCTATGTTTTCCATTATAGGAGCTGTTGCCTCAGTCACTTTGGGTTCATACGATCAGAAGCAGCAGGTTTATGTGACTTTCAAAAAAGAAGAACCTATGGAGATTGTTCACTGTACCGGTAATGTCTCACTGAAAGAAGATAGGCCTATGATACATGCCCATGGCGTATTTGCAGATATCGATGGCCACACATTGGGGGGACATCTTTTTTCTGAGACAAAGGTCTATGCCGGGGAGATCTACATTCGTGAGCTTTCCGGCACACCCCTAATAAGAGAGTATGACGAGGAAACAGGACTATATTTGTGGACAAGGAGGAATATTGGCAATGAATATCAAGGTAGAAAGGGTTAGCAAAACAGGACAGCTTCCTGATGAATCCCGATTAGGCTTTGGTCGGATCTTTACCGATCACATGTTCAATATGGACTACACGCCGGAGTCAGGGTGGCATAATGCTCGAATTGAGCCTTACAGTCCTATTGCTATGGATCCTGCTACTATGGTCCTTCATTATGGTCAGGCCATCTTTGAAGGTCTGAAGGCGTACCGAGGCGGTAATGGGCAGATCCTGCTGTTTCGCCCTGAGCGCAATGTAGCCAGATTAAATCGATCAGCACGGATTGTCTGTATCCCGGAAATGGATGAAGCCTTTGTCTTAGAGTCCATAAAAAGGCTGGTGGCGGTCGAGGCGGATTGGGTTCCAGGGGCGCCCGAGACATCTTTGTATGTTCGTCCCACCGTCATAGCCATGGATCCTTTTCTTGGTGTACGCCCATCTCACTCTTATCGTTTCTTTATTATCTTATCTCCGGTGGGTGCATATTATCCTGAGGGTTTCAATCCGGTAAAGATTTGGGTGACAGACAAGTATGTTCGAGCCGTGCGTGGCGGTCTAGGTGAAGCAAAAACACCAGCCAACTATGCGGCAAGTCTTTATGGGGCCGAGGTCGCCAAAAAGGCGGGTTACACTCAGGTGCTCTGGCTAGATGCTGTAAAGCAACAGTATGTCGAAGAAGTTGGAACCATGAATATCTTTTTTGTCATTGACGGGAAGATCGTAACTCCACCCTTGGAAGGAAGTATTTTGCCTGGAATCACCCGCGATTCTGTGCTGACTTTGGCTAAACACTGGAATCTTCCCACAGATGAACGCCTCATTTCTATAGATGAAGTAATGAAAGCTCATCGAGACGGCTCCCTACAAGAGATGTTTGGCACTGGTACGGCAGCTGTGATTTCCCCGGTAAGTCATCTAGCCTGGCGCGATGAAGTGATTACCGTCGGAGATGGTGGCGTCGGCCCCATGGCAAATCGGTTCTACACTGCTATTACAGATATCCAATACGGCAGAGTTGAGGATCCCTTTGGATGGATTGTCCCCGTCAAATTGGATCAGTAAGGTGGAAGGGGATAGAGATTTTAATCGTGTTGAGAGTAGTTGAATTACTTTATACTAGGAGGCTGACGGAAAATGTACAGATGCAAGGCATCCGAAATCCTGAGGAATGAGGCGTACTAGTTGGTACGTCGCAATGACGAAGGATGAGGATAACGCCGCAGATGGGCGTTTTCCATCAGCCTCCAAAAAAGGACTTAAGCAATGATCATAGAACAAATAAAAGTTGGTTTCATGGATGTGTTTTGTTACATCTTGGGATGTGAGGCCACACACAAGGCCTTGTTGATCGATCCCGCAGGAAATGAAGAAAAGATCGTGGCGAGAGCGGACAGTCTGGGGCTAACTATTGAAGCGATAGTGAACACCCATGGCCATCCAGATCATACCTGCGGAAATACCCGAATCGTGGAACTTACAGGGGCGAAAATTTACATGCATGTCCTGGATGATCAGTTTTTTAACACACCTGAGGGCCAGTCTATGGGCAGGCAAATGGGGTTTGCCCCATCGCCGCCGGCAGATGTGGTTGTTAACGATGGAGATACCATTGTTGTTGGCGAAGAAATCCTCACCGTACTGCACACCCCTGGCCACACCCATGGTGGGATTTGTCTTTATACAGGAAATAATCTGTTTACCGGAGACACCCTCTTTGTGGGAGCTGTTGGCAGAACTGACTTTCCCGGTGGTTCCATGGAAGTGATGCTTCGTTCTATCAAAGACAAGATTCTTTCCCTTCCTGATGACACCATTATCTGGCCGGGTCACGACTATGGCGGAAGCCCTTCTTCCACTGTTGCTCAAGAGAAGCAGTTTAATCCGTATCTGTGAATGGATACTGACGAGGGTGATAAGGTGGAAGCGAAACTGCAAGTAGATAAACTTTTCCGCCCTTTTGCTGAAAAGATGCAAAAAAGTGGTCTCAACCCTGTTGTTATAGATACCTTCAGACATTATTATTCGCTCTTGGTTGCAGGGGAAACAGGACAGATTTCAAAGACGGATATCGATCCTGTTTCAGAAGGCGATATTGCCGACGCACAGGGGCTTTGCGGTCTTGAAGAGATAGGACAAAGGGCTGCAGAAAAAACGGTTATTATTAAGCTTAACGGTGGACTTGGCACAAGTATGGGACTTTCCAAGACCAAGTCGCTGTTGAAGGTGCGAAAGGGGCTTAGTTTCCTGGATATCACCGCAAGGCAAGTGCTCTCTTGCAGACAGAGGTCTGGGGGCAAGTTGCCGGTGGTCTTTATGAATAGTTTTGCTACTGAGGCAGATACACTCAAGGCACTTTCTGCCTACAAGGACCTTGCCTACAATAATATTCCTCTGAGTTTCTTGCAGCACAAATTTCCTAGGATTCTTCAGGATGGACTTGTGCCGGCCACTTGGCCTGAAGATCTCGACCTGGAGTGGAACCCGCCAGGCCACGGTGATATCTATATAGCCTTGGCAGATTCGGGGATGCTTCAAAAACTCCTGGATGCTGACATTCTATATGCCTTTATTTCCAATGTTGACAACATGGGGGCAATTATGGACGAGAATATCCTCGGGTATTTTGCCAAAAACAACTTTCCTTTCATGATGGAAGTAGCTCACAGGAGTGAAGCTGATACCAAAGGGGGCCACCTGGCCACAAAGAAAGGGGGAGGGTTTGCACTTAGGGAAATTGCTCAGTGTCCCCAAGAGGAATTAGGCGAATTTCAGGACATTGCAACCTACAAATACTTTAACACAAATACTATCTGGATAAACCTGAAGGCTTTGAGAGAGTTATTGGAAGCTTGTGGGAACATAATCCCGCTTCCGATGATCAGAAACCCAAAGACGATTGATCCGAAAGACGAATCGTCTCCACCGGTTTATCAATTGGAAACGGCTATGGGTTCGGCAATTTCCCTGTTCGATCGTGCCACCGCCATTCGCGTACCCCGAAGCCGATTTATCCCAGTGAAAAAGTGCGAGGACCTTCTTGGTATATGGTCCGATGCCTATCTGCTTTCAGATGATTACCATATAGTATCAAACCCAGACCGGCAATTAGATATGCTGGCTGTGCATCTTGATGATAAGTACTACAAAAGGATCGATCAGCTTAAAAGCCGTTTTCCCCATGGTGCTCCGTCCTTGCTGGAATGTCTTTCCCTCGATGTCCGGGGTGATATTGTCTTTGGAAAAGGGGTTCAAATCAAAGGCAATGTAGTCATTACCAACGATCGTGAAACACAGATGATAATCCCGGATGGGAGTACAATAGAAATATAAGAGATCTTAACAGACAAGTCCTTGGTCGTCATTCAAACAATGCCACAGCCTTTCGTAAACGCTCCACCACGCGGTGTTGTCCTATCGCAATGAGCACGTCAAAAATTCCCGGTCCCTTGGGTTGTCCGGTTATAGCGGTTCGCATGCCGTTGATAAGAATTCCTGCCTTGACTTTAAGTTCTTCTGCTATCTCACGGATTGCCCGTTCAGTTTCTTCCAAGGTGAAAGCCTCTAAGGCCTCAAGGCGATCGGCTAAAAGGGGGAACCACTCTTTTAGTCCCTCATGTTTGAGGATATTTTTCTTTAAGGGTTTTGGGTCAATTAAATAGTCATCTGAAAAGTAGCAACGACCAGCGGCGCCAAAGTCTGTGGTTACGTGGAACCTGGTTCGGATAAGGTCTATTGTTCGAAGAAACCACTCGTGTTTGCTACCTTGAAATTCCGGGTCCCAAATTCCTTCCTTTTCCAGCTCTGTCTTTATATAAGGTTCGATTTCCTCAATGGGAAGATTTCTTAAATAGTGAGTGTTTATGCTTATTGCCTTTGGGTCGGTGAAAAACTTTGGGTCATCTTTTCTCACGTCAAAAACGGCGTTTGCCCGATTAATACCTTCTAAAGAAAAGGCTTCGATTAGCTCTTCTTTGGAAAAGATCTCTTTTGCATCGGGCATGGACCAACCCAGGAGTACCAGATAATTTACAAAGGCCCACGGCAAGAATCCGTGCTCTCTGTAAAAGCGGACTGCAACCAGTTCACCATGGGTACGCTTGGAGATCTTGGCCTTTTTGGTATCCAAGGTCAAAGACATGTGAGCAAATTTCGGGATTTGCGTCCCAAGGGCCTTATAGATCAAGATTTGTTTTGGTGTATTGGCTAACCCATCCTGCCCGCGAAGGATATGTGTAATTCCGTCACGTATGTCATCAACAACATTAGAGAGGATATACAAGGGTTTTCCATTAGAACGAACGATAACAAAGTCTTCTATATCTTCGAACTTTTTTTCAATAATCCCATAGACGATGTCTTTAAAGCCGACAAATCCATCACCGCTAGGCACCTTCAGGCGAATAGTATAGGGGGTGCCGGCCGCCTCTTTTTTTTCAATCTCTTCAGGCCTTAGATTTCGACAGGTGCCGTCATATTGCAAGGAGAGCTTCTTTTGTTTTGCCTCTCGGCGTTTTTCATCCAATTGTTCTTTTGTACAATAACATTTGTAGGCATGTCCACTTTTCACAAGCTTCTCGGCAGCCGCCACATGTTCCGCTATGAATTGAGACTGGAAATAGGGACCTTCGTCCCATGTCACTCCCAACCATTTCAAACTTTCGAGAATCCCGGCAACCGACTCCTCTGATGACCTATCAGCATCTGTATCTTCTATTCTCAAGATGAACTTGCCGCCGGTCTTTTGGGCAAAAAGCCAGTTAAATATTGCTGTCCTAGCGCCTCCAATATGAAGATATCCACTAGGACTCGGGGGGAAACGTACGATTACTTGCTCTTCCATGCTCATCTACCTCTTTTCGCATATGTCTTAATCGGCCGGCTCCTGATTATATTAACGGGGTCAGTGTACACTGATTTTTTCCGCAAATCCATAA
>MAVP01000084.1:0-3953 GCA_001751075.1 Desulfobacterales bacterium S7086C20
CCGTCGCGCGCCGGTTCCCACCTTGCTTAGCTACGAACGACGGGGCGACTTTCTTAACAAGAGCAGCCAGTGGCTTTGGTATCTGGATGACGCTTATCCACGAAATTTCATTAAACCGGAAGCGTTCAGACGATTCGGTATTCATGGGTTACGCCTATGGTATCTTGTTGAAATAGAATTCAGGGCTGCATATTACAGAGAGCGGTATCAGGATGCGGAAGGGGTATTTTTTCACGAAGCTGACATAGATCAACTGAATGATTCGAATCAGGCTGCTGCGATCCTTTCGGCGCTTCATGGAGAGCACAGTCCCGAGTCGGTCATTGTCCCACCAAAAATAAATGCTTCCGAGAATTCAGAATCTCCGACTCCGGAACAACTTCGGTTCCTTCACAAAATGGTTGACGCCACCAAGAATATGGAACCCTGGGCCACTGCCAGAGAGTACGTATCCCAAGGCGTAGATCCTTTTTTCCCGAACGTGCCGTCGGCAAAGGATAACATTGCGTGAAACTTTTTATGAAATGAAGAGGCTTTCACATCATGTCCGTACATTAGACCGTTTTTTTTGTTTTTTCTTCCTACGGGTTTGAGCGCTTCGTTTCTTGGGATGTGCTGAAGTCATGCAGACTTTTCCCCTCAGATCTGCGGCCTTGTCCGCCCACTTTCGTGCCATGGACTCGTCACCCTTCTCACGGTAGAGGGCCGTAAGTCGTTCAAAAAGCTGTGGTCCGTAAGCCGAACTTATGGAGAAGGTATCTGAAGACGGCTTGCAACCAGCGGCTACGGTGAACCAGTGTATGGCCTCATCCCGATTATTGTGTTTAAGGGCCATCTCAGCCAGGGCCACGTAGGTTTCGGCGGGGCGCCAGTCGTCGGCAAGCGAGCGAAACAGGAGGGTGCGCTGTCGCTCGTGTTGTGCCAGTGCGCATGCAGACGTGGCGGCGTCTCGAAAAGCAACGGCCCTTCTCGCCGGTTCTTTACCTACACTCAGGTGGAAGTAATGCCCGAAAGCCTCCAAGGCTTCTTGGTGACGATTGGCCCCGCAGAGTGTTTCTGCGAAGTAAAAGGCAGGCCTTGGATCATTGGGGTATTCCTCCCTGTCCCGTGCCAGGGCCCGGAGGTACATCTGCTCTCTTTCCTGACTGATCCTCATGTCCTCTCTGCGTTTAAGGGCATTTTCGTGCACCAGATAGAACTCACGGGTCATGGCCGTGCGTTCTTGGGACATCTCGATCACCTCGTGGATGCGATATTTCCAGCGCAGTTCCGGACGATTTCTGAAAATTCGGTCCACCAGGATGGTGATGACATCGTCTTTTATAAGCGTGCGCTGTTCAATAAGAAGTTTGTCAAGACGGTGCGGTACATGTCGAAGCATTTCGGGAACTCGTAGACCAATCCCCTCGGGACCGAGATACTCGTCACCGTCAGGCATGATGATCCATTCGCCGTGGGCCAGGCTGCAGGCGTAGTTTTTGGCTGACCCGAAGTCGTCGCACCACGTAAAGTGTCCCAACTGAGCGTCGAACTCACGGGCGATTTCCACGGTACGGTCCTGGGAACCGGTGTCCACTACGATCAGTTCGTCATAGGCGCCGTTAAAGCTCTCCAGGCATCTGCGGAGGTAGGCCTCTTCGTCGCGGACGATCATACATAGGGAGATGAATGGTTTATGGGAGGACATATTGTTCGCCTAACGTCGGAAAATAGCATAGGGCACCATGGAGTGCAATCCCAAATCCCGACATAGATTTGCTCAGGCCATGACTTTGGGCCTTTTTGATCAGACAAATCTCTCTACAAGCTGAAATACATGCTATAAATTAAAGCTGTGAAAAGTGTAGGTTTGATCCCAGCGTGCCCTATGACCCGATTGTCTTTTGCCGCAACAAATGATCTACGATAACGAGTCTTACCATTGCCTGGCAGACAGGCACAATCCTTGGAATGGCTGAAATGTCATGCCGCCCCTTGACAGAGATTGTCGTTGGTTTTGAATGGATGTCAATGGTTCTCTGTACGATTTGAATAGATGGTATCGGTTTTACGACCGCCCTAAGGACTATGTCATCACCGTTGGAGATCCCTGCAAGTATTCCTCCTGAGCGGTTTGTGGCAAATCCGTCAGGGGCAATCTCATCGTTACACTCAGAGCCAAGGAGCCGAGCTGTTTTCATGCCTGCCCCGATTTCAACGGCCTTTATGGCTCCAATGCTCATAACAGCTTTTGCAAGATCAGCATCCAGCTTATCGAAGACCGGTTCTCCCAAACCTGAGGGGCATCCGGTAACCCTTACTTCCACAATCCCACCAGCAGAGTCACCGGAGGCCTTTATTTCTTTGATCCTTTCTTCCATACGTTTTGCGGTATGTATGTCGGGGGCAAAAAAGGGATTCTTGTCAATATCTTTTACATTTATTTGTTCTGCTCGAATGCCTGCAAGCTCTACGGTATATGCCGTTATCCCGATGCCTTGCTGGTTCAAGACCACCTGTGCTACAGCACCTGCCGCCACCCGTGCTACAGTTTCTCTCCCCGAGGCTCTGCCGCCCCCCCTGTGATCTCTTATCCCGTATTTTTTCTGATAGGTAATGTCTCCATGTCCGGGCCTGAAGATATCCTTTATGTCTTTGTATGCCTTGCTGTCCGCGTCCTTGTTGTAAACTATGAGCGAAATTGGGGTTCCTGTAGTTTTCTTTTCGAACGTGCCGGAAAGGATTTCTACCTTGTCCGGTTCTCGTCTCTTTGTGCTTCCGGAAGCACCCGATGGTCTTCTTCTGTCCAATTCATTTTGAATATCAGATTCACTAAGTGGCAATCGAGGTGGACAGCCATCAATAACTACGCCAAGGGCTTTTCCGTGAGACTCACCCCAGGTAGTGACGACAAAGGACTTGCCAAAGCTATTTCCAGGCATAATAACTAATCCTTCAATTCTGACGACTTTGTAAAAAGTCCATCTGCGGCGTTGCGCTTCATCTTTCGTCATTGCGACGTACGATAAGTACGTCTCATTCCTCAATACAGCGCCACTGAAGTGGCTTGAGAACAGTACGCGCGCCTTGCATCATCTGGAGCTTTTTACTGTGTCGTCTTTTTGTGGACTTCTTACGAGTCCATCAATTTTTGAAATCCCTATTATTCTTTCCGTAACTTCTGCAACAGAAAGCTTTGTGGTATCTATGGAAAAATGTGCAATTTCCTCATAGAGAGGCATCCGTTGTTCTATGAGTGTTTTTGTTTCTCTGTAAATATCACTATCCAACAGCTCAGGTCGTTGCCCAGTGCTGGAGTCATCCGCCAAAATTCGCTGGACCATAGTATCAATATCTGCCGTAAGGAGAATAAAAAAACCATTCTTTTTAAGGCAGCCCACATTCTCCCTATCCATGACGGCACCACCACCGGTGGCAATCACAGAATCTTCTTTAGCGGAAAGCTCTCTAATGACCTCTTTTTCCTTTTCACGAAAAAAGTTCCAGCCTTCTTTTGCCACCATTTCAGCGATTGTAGTTGCCAGCTTTTCTTCAAGAAAGACGTCGGCATCATAAAACAGTCTTTTAAGCCTTTCGGCAAGTGCCCGTCCCACGGCAGTCTTCCCGGTACCTCTGTATCCGATCAATACAATGTTCATGAAACCTAATCCCTAGGGCTCGCGCAAAATAATTTCACATTTTGGCATCTCAGCTTCAGCCCATCTTTGACCGATGTCTCATTCACAAACTCCTCGAAATAGCTCACTATCTCTGCGGTTTTGCTCAATCGGATCGGCCAAATCTGAGCCAAATCTGAACGCCACTCTGCGAACTTATTCTTGCGTGAGCCCTTAACCTCGTTTCACCATCTTTGCTACGGCCTCAACTGCCATGATGTAGCCCTTTTTCCCGAAGCCTGCTACGCGAGCCGTTGCCACATCGGCAACGTAGGATACATGCCTGAAAGATTCTCG
>MAVP01000084.1:4053-9971 GCA_001751075.1 Desulfobacterales bacterium S7086C20
AGGGGGGGCGCCCACTTCAACAAGAACGACTGTTTCGGGTCTAATATCCCTGTTTGTCATTGCTTCAAGGGATAAAAGCGTGTGATTGATCGTCCCCAGTCCTGCCCGCGCGACGAGAATAGGTTTGGAGTTTGTCATTTTGATGAGATCGACCATAAGCATTTTTTCCGCTACGGGGACAAGGAGCCCGCCGGCGCCCTCGATGATGACGTGTGTGTGGGTGCGACACTTTTGATCTATAGCCTTTGACACGATATCCAGGTCACTCCTTTTCCCTTCATTACGAGCGGCAAAGTAGGGGGCCTTCGGGTTTTTGAAACAGTAGACTGTGGAATTGCCGGGATGTTTTCCCCTTAGCGCAGAAACATGCTCATAGACGAACCCGGCATCGCTGTCAGCATCACAGGGGTTTTTACATCCCGTTTGAAAGGGTTTGAGATAAAAGGGATGATATCCCTTTGCGTAAAGAATCTGCATGAGCAAGACAGAGACCACGCTCTTTCCAACACCTGTATCTGTGCCTGCGATAAAGAAACAATCGGCCATATCGTTAAACCTTGACGACTTCGTAAAAAGTCCATCTGCGGCGTTGCGCTTCATCTTTCGTCATTGCGACGTACGATAAGTACGTCTCATTCCTCAATACTCGCGCGCCTTGCATCTGGAGCTTTTTACTGTGTCGTCTGTTTGTAGACTTTTTACGAGTCCATGAACCTTTTGGTTTCGTAAAAAGTCGATTTTGTTCGCTCCGTGAGAATTTTTGGTTTTTCTCCAAAATGCTCAATGTCTCTCCCAAAAGACTTTTTGCGAGTCTGTTAAACCTGATTAAGGACCTCCTTTAGGGTACGCACAAAGTGCCTTGCATCATTTTCGTCATGAAGCGCACTCATACTGATTCGTAGTATGGCTTTTCCAAGTGGTACTGTGGGATATCTGGCAGTAAAGACAAAGATGTCCTTTTCCAGCAACTTGTTGGATACCGCAAGTGCCTTGTTCTCGTTGCCGATTTCTACGGCGAGGATATGGGCATCTCCGCTTACCTTGAATCCTTCCTTTTTTACGGATTCTTTCATGAACAGACTTACACCTTTAAGCTCCTTTCTCCGTTGTTTGCTTTGAGATATGATTTCCAGCAGATCTATTGCTGAGGCCGCATGTGCTTCCGGTAGAGCTGTAGAATAGATCAGCGGAGAAGAAAAGTTTAGAAGATATTCCTTAAAAAGCCGTGGCAGCAGCACAAAGGCCCCAAAAAGCCCTAAGGCCTTTCCAAAAGTTCCGATGGCGACATCTGCTACATCCCGGGCAATCCCCTTGCCATTTTCACCAATTACCCCGAAGGCATGGGCTTCATCTACTATGGCAAGGAAGGTGTAATGTTTTTTGAGCCCTGCAAGATCTGAAACCTTAAGAAGGTCGCCATCCATACTAAAGAGAGATTCTGTCAGGACTGAGATATGATTATGGCTGTTCTTTGCCAGTCTCTTTTCCAAATGGGAGAGACGATTATGATTGTAGCCCAAGATGTTCGCTCCACTTAAAAGCATCCCTTTTACACTGCTTGCATGGACGTGTTTGTCGTATAGTATTGTGTCACCTTTAGCAAAAAGTGTGGAAATAACTCCTATGTTGGCTTGATAGCCGCTGGGGAAAAAGAGGGCGTCTTCATAGCCGAAATAGTGGGCATACTCCTTTTCTGCCTGACTAATGATCGAGTAGTTGCCGCAGACAAGTCGTGAGGATGAAGAGGAAGTGCCGTATTTTAAGAAGTTTCGGCAGACCTTTTCCCTTAGTTTTTGTGAGGCGCCGAGCCCGAGATAGTCATTGGAAGAAAGGTTGAGTACCTTCCTGCCGCCGATAAAGACGTATTTTCCTTCCCTTCGGCTTATTGGAAGCGGATCTCGGTAGAGACCCGCCTGGCGTTTGAGTGACAATTGCCTTTCATATCGTTTTTTAAACATGTGGACCTGTGCGGTTAGCTTTTAGCCATTAGCGGTTAGCTTTCGAATAAAACTGTTCAACATCCTCTTTACCTCATTGACCTGTTGATTAAGTTCTCTATATGTTTCATCCTGTATATATTTAAGATTGCCGGCGAGAAGCAGCTGATATTCCACCTCGCTTGCAGATCCGGCGGCGATGCTCATAAACCTGGCAAGTTCTCGCTCGCTTTCTCTTCCGCAACCTTCAGCGATGTTCATTGGAACGGATGCTGCAGCCCTACGTAGCTGAAGCGTAAGTCCAAATCGTTCATCAGAAGGAAAATTCTTTGTGCTTCCATAGACCTGTAGTGTAAGAAGATGGGCTTTCTCCCATACTTTAAGTTCTCGAAAATCTCTCATTTCCACCCCCCTTTTAATGCTAACGGCTAACTGCTAATGGCTAATCGCACAGGTTGAAACATGTCAAGATTTTCTTGTGATGCCTTTGTAGGAGTTCCTTCTTGAATCTTTCATCATAGTCGATAGCGGCAAACGTGAATCTACCTTCTAATGGTGTCTTGCAGTCTTTTGTCGCCCTCAGAGAATATGAAAAGGCCTGTTTGCTTTTGCCTAACAGCGAACCTTCGAGTTGATAAGGTCCGTTTAGTTCCTGTATTTCAGGTATCTTGCAATTGTTTATCTTCAACAAGAAACAATGTTTTTCAAAGCCGGTGATAAAACGGACGTGAAGTGCACCCAGCTGAGCAAGAGACTCTATTGCCAAAGGTGCGGGAAAGCCTGAAAAATGTTTCGTTCCCTTGATATTATTCTCGTCAATTGCTGAAATCTTGTCGATCAGAACAAAGCCGTCCAGGTGTGTGTTTATTGTGATTTGTTCCATTTTCTTATAACCAAAGCACTGTTTTGACCGCCGAAACCAAAATTTTCTATAATGATTGTGTTGAAAGAGTCATTTGTTTCTTGACGAACAAAATTAACACGGCCGTGACATGCCTCTTTTAGGTTTCTTATCTCCGGAAGATATCCCTCTTTTAGGCATCCGAGCAAAACTGCCAGCTCAACGGCCCCGCAGGCGGCCGATATATGTCCAATCCATGATTTCAAGGCAATGACCTTTGGGCGATTTTTGGTATAAAGGCGGTCTATCAGGGTCGCCTCCATTTCATCATTAAGGAAGGTTCCAGTACCGTGTGCTGAAACAACGTCGATTTCATCAGGAGATCTTTGTGCCTCATTAAGGGCCGCGACTACCGCGGCTTCCGGCCACTTTCCATAAGGCTCCGGTGCAGTCATGCTATGGCCGTCCATGGAACTGCCTGAGCCGCATATCTCGACCAAGATATTTGCCCCACGGTTTCGGGCGTGTTCAAGTTCTTCCAACAGGAAAAATGCGCCTCCCTCGCCGGGGACAAAGCCGTTTCTGTTCTTATCAAAGGGGGCATATTCTCTTTCAGGGTCACCCTTTGCAGAAAAAAGTGCCTGTGCCTTTCTGTAAGCCAGTATTCCACCCTGGCTAAGGCGTGAATCGCCCCCCCCGGCAAGGGCTATATCCAAATAAGCGTCCTTTATTTTTCGAAACGCCTCCCCTATTGCCTGCAGAGAGGCCGTACAGGCAGTACCAAGGGTAAGGCTTTCGCCATGGATCCCTGCCAGTGCGGAAATGATTGAAGCAGCGGTATTCGGAACAAATCTTAATATCCAAAGCGCCTTCAGGGCATTTGAGTCTATCTTGCCCGAACGGGTTTGAGGACACTCGTTGCTAATGTCAAGATTCGGGCCGACGCCTACAAAAAGGCCCGCCTCTGAGAGGGGCTTTTCATCAAATCCGGCATCTTTTATGGCAGCCATGGCAGAAGCCACACAAAACTGGGCGCCGCGGTTCAGGTAACGGGCATTTTTAAACCGGCCTGTAAAGGCTTTGATATCAAAGCTTGGAACCGGGCAGGTTACTACGTCCTGATCGAAAGAAGGCCTTTGAAGATATATTTCTTTCTGCTTTAAGCGGGAAATGATCTCGTCGACTGAAAAACCCAATGACGAGACGACACCTACAGATGTGATAACTACCCTTCTTGGCATCGAAAACTCACATAACTTACAAGGTCTTTGACCTTCAAGACCGGTCCGTCATCAAGATCTTGAAGTATCTGTTTTAACCTCTCTTTGGCCAAGGAAGGATACTTTTGTGCAAGGTATGAGACTATGTCACTTTTCCCTTCTTTGGCTTCTTTCAAATAGAGCCTTAAGTTTGCCAAAAAGATCTCATCATCTTCTATTTCAATGCCAAGGCTAGAGTTAAATGCAACCGCAAGTTCCAGGAAATCGATAGATTCCACCCCCAGGTCCCTGACAAGATAGGTTTCAAGTGTGATTTCTTCGGCCTCGATATCAAGTATTTCCGCCAGGTGATCTTTTATGGTTGTTAGTATATCCATTATTCCCCTTATACTATTTCCCCGCAACAAGACCGCCGTCCATTACTATTTCAGTGGCATTAAATCCTCTGGAACTTTCAGAGAGAAAAAAGAGTACAGTCTCCGCCACCTCATCGCAGGTTATGGGTCTTGATATAGGGACTTTCGAAAGAACATCCTCTTTGTTGACTTGGATAAAATCTCTACCCCTACCACTGTCTATATATCCTGCGCGAAGTGTTACCGTAGTTATCCCACGATCCGCAAGCTCAAGGCCTAAGTTTCTGTAAAGGGCTTCCGATGCCGATTTTGCGGCAGCGTAAAAACCCTGGCCTGGATTGGCCCTTTGCGCCGCTGTTGAAGAGATAAATATAAGACGGCCCCTCTTTTTCCTTAGAAACAACCGAGCCGTTTTTCTTAATACCCTCGCCCGGGAAGAGACATTCTGGGAAAAATAGCGCTCCATTTCCTCTATGTTCACAGAACCGATGAGGGCTTCCATATCGCCCTGTGCAAAATCGACAAGAAAGTCCACGTCGTCATTAATTTCTGAAAAAAGGGAATCAATAGACTCCGGCTGTGCCAAATCAAAATAAAGGGCCTTGTATTTGCCTGAAAAAGATGCCATCTGGGCCGATATGCGTTCTGAGCCCTGCTTGCTCCTGAAAGTAAGGACTGGGAACAGCTCACTTTGAACCATAGACCTTGCAAGGCAGGTGGCAAGATCGCAACTACCCCCAAGTATGAGCGCCTGATGTCCGGAAAATGAAAGCTTCACGGCCTGAGTCTCCCCGTTGCCGATAACTTTCCTTCTGAGCGAAGTTCACACTCAAAAAAGTTGCCGTCATCGTAAGACCGTATACGGAATTGACACTTGCCCGGCGAAACGAAGTATGTGAAACGGAAATCTTCCAGACTCCACCCCCCATATATCCAACCCTGCCTTTTGGCGGCTGTTACGAATGCATGGACGATAAGGCTTCCCGGCACTACAGGGTATCCTGGAAAATGATCCTTATAGATGTTATCTTTCGGATCAAAAAAGAAAATACCCTCTATGACCTTGTCATTGTCCGACAGCCCTTCAATTGATTTCAAGCTTAGGCCTCGCGCAAAAATAACTTCACATTTTGGCATCTCAGCTTCAGCCCTGAAGCCCCATTTTCCTGATCATATCCATGTCCGTTTCGATGTTCCGACCCAGGGTAGTCAGGTAATCGCCCACCATTAGGCCATTTGCGCCGGCCATAAATATCCATGATTGATAGTCTCCAAGGGTAGCTTCCCTGCCTCCGCATATCGTTATGTCCTTTTCAGGGTTTATGAATCTAAACAGGGCGATTCATTTCAGCGCCTCCATAGGCTGAAGTGGTGGCATAGCTTCCAATCTGGTGCCGGGTATAGGGTTTAAAAAATTTATCGGAATTGAGTCCACATCGAGTTCTCTTAGCGTAAAGGCAAGTTCCGCCCGTTGCTCCCATGTCTCTCCCATACCCAAGATTCCACCACTACACACCTTGAGGCCGGCTGATTTGGCAAGTTTTATGGTTTCAATATCATCATC
>MAVP01000085.1 GCA_001751075.1 Desulfobacterales bacterium S7086C20
GAACAATAGCACCCGTTCTTTCAGGATATTTGGCAGCGAAACGAAAGACGATAAATGACCCATTCGAAGTGCCAAGAATGTGCGTTTTTTACGCCGATTTCGTCCAAGATCAACTTTAAATCGTCAACCCATTGCTCGACGGAAATGCCGATAGGGCTTCTGTCTGAAAGACCTGCTCCTCGCTGATCAAATAATATGACTTTGAAATGGTCCCGGAGAATAGGTACCATAAAATCCCACTGCCTATGGGCAATACTACTACCACCAATGAGTACCAGAGGTTGACCATTTCCAACGACGGTGTACCAAATTCTCTTTCCATCACTGCTTGTGACGTAAGACATATTTTCCTTCCTTCTTTCAGGGTTCTTAGTATCTTCCTGGTCTAGCTGGCTGAAACAATATTTCTGTCTCGATACTGTATAATATGCTAGACCGTCAACCTATCAAACCAGAGGATCTCCATTACTCTAATGGTAAACATGCCTGGAAAGAACAACGGCATACTAACACAGCCGCTGCCACTTCATCTGCCAAAGCCATAGCAGTGGACCCCATCATAACAGCGCCGGCATGGTCTTCTTCAACAACGAGCTTGAATTGACGGATCATTGCTTCATTGACGATATTCTCTTCCATGGCCTCTCCGTAGCTGATCCACAAGGCACATGTAGAAACAAGAGTATCACTATGCTTGTATTTCCTTACCACTCGGGCGAGTAACGTTGATTGTCTCTCAATTCTGGTAATTATGGGAAAGTTAGGTGCAACCAGAAAGATAAGCGGTAGAGTGATTTGTGTAGGCCCGAAAATGGGAATTCCGGTTTCTTCGCACAAGGCATCGACAGCCGGATCGAAGATACAGTCAATCAATATTACGTCGAAATCGTACCGAAAGGCTGAAGACCTGTACATGCGTGTCTGGGCCTGCATGCTCACTGTAACGTTGCTGCCTTTGCTATATGTCGGTCTCGGTAGTTTTGAGAGATGAGATAATGTTTACACGGAAACTCATCTGTTCCTCTTTCTTGAAATATGTCGGTGTTAAGTTCTAAATTACCTCTTCTAAAGTATGCGTTTCAATTCTGACTATCTGAAAACTCAAGCATTAGAACGTTCTGAACACTCTATGTTGCCAAAGAAGTGAGCTGCCCACCCAAATTTCACTCTGGTAAATACTCCTGATCCTTTATCTTTCAACATGCATCTCAGCCCTCCATCTTCTACTTTGGATAATAAAAGGCTAAATCAACAGGCAGGAACTCGGGCAAAGTAAGAGAGAGGGAGGCTGGGCCTCCCTCTCGTAGGACATCAATCATCAGGTCTTGGAAGACCAAGATGGAATGGGATAAACAGGATCAGTAACGGCATATTCTTTGGGCATTACCAATTTCACTGTTCTCTTCTGAACCTGCAGCAGGTTGGCTATGGCGTTCTTATTCTGGCCGGTGGAATCGAATTCAATAGGGCCTCCAGTCATGACATGATCCTTTAAGGAGGTCTTTGCAATGGCATCCCGAAGCTTCTTAGGATCCGTTGTTCCGGACCTTTCCAATGCGTCAATGAGCACTAGGGCAGCATCGAATGTGGGTGCGACATGAGATTGGAAGATGACTTTTGTGAACCTTTTATTATACTCCTTGATTACCTTTTCAGCCAGGGGGCTTTTGGGGTTATAGAAATAGTTTGTATCCATTAAGAATTCTGAGAGCCTGCCTAATTGCTTGACCATGGCCTTATTGCTGAATGCACCGTTTGCAGCTCCGATGATACCACCTTTGGGCTCTACCTTCATGTCATTGTAAGTCTTAATTTTCAAAATTCCATCAGCGAGGTAGCCGCAATCAAGGATGACATCGGCATTCATACCTTTGAGTTTGGAGATCTCGGTGGTCAGATCTGCGGCTCCAAAGTTATAAGATACCTTGCCGATTATTTCGAGGCCGTATTGAGGTGCAAGCTTCTCTACTTTGTTGGCGATGACGGCACCGAAACCGTTTATATGCATGATGGAAGCAGTTTTGATATCCTTTTTGAACTTGTCAGATAAGTGGCGGACGTACTTGCAGGTCCCCTCAGACATATCCTGAGTGTCAGGCTGCGAGCGGAAGGTATATTTGAACCCGCGTTGCAAGATCTCATCAGCCACTGCTATTGTGATGAGATGGGGGATCCCTTTCCTCTCAGCCACCTTTGTAGTGACCAATGTGACAGGGCTGTTGAAGCATCCCATAAGAGCGACACATCCATCCCGAATAAGCTTTTGGGCCGCTGCCTCACCGACCTTGGGTTTCGATTGGGAATCCTTGAGGAGAACCTTTAATTTTGCCCCTCCCATGGATTTGATGCCTCCTGCGGCATTCTTCAGATCTATTGCCAGTTGAACGCCTTGCGCCGCACACGTGCCGTCATACGCACACCAACCGGTGGTGGGATGGATGGATCCGATGAGAATCTCCTTGGGTGCGGCGCCCCGAAGAACTGCCGGGAAACCCATAGTGGAAACGGCAACTCCAGCCATCCCAGCAGTCTTCAAGAATGTCCTCCGATCTACTTTACCTGTTTGGGAATCCTTACTTTTTTCTTTCATAACATTCCTCCTCTCTATGGTTAATGGTTAAACTGCTTCTACCTTACTCCTTTTCTATACCAGTTTTTCCACTGTCATCCTCTGAGAGAAACCTCAAATTCCAAGAAAGGCCTCCTTAATATGTTCGTTGTGCAAGAGATCCTTTGATTTTCCTTTGAGCACGATCCTCCCGTTCTCGAGGACATAGCCATCATGAGCCAAGTCCAGAGCGGTAAAAACATTCTGTTCAACCAGAAGAATCGTGGTACCCTGTTTGTTGATCTCCCGGACCGAACGAAAAATCTCCCGGACCAGAACTGGAGCTAGCCCCAGTGAAGGCTCATCCAGCATCAAGAGACGGGGAAGAGACATTATTCCCCGCCCAATGGCCAGCATTTGCTGTTCACCTCCCGACAGGGTTCCTGCGAGCTGTTTGGAACGCTCTTTGAGAACAGGAAATAGAAAGAAAACTTTCTCCAGGCTCTCGGGCCGTTTCGCCTTGGGTTTTGGCAGATAAGAGCCCAGTTCAAGGTTTTCCAGAACTGACAAGCTCGGGAAGATCTTTCTTCCTTCAGGTATGCGGACTAACCCTTTCTCTACAATCTTGTGAGGGTAAAGATGGTCTATCCGATCTCCTAAAAAGCGGATCTCTCCAGAAGTAGGCCGGAGGATACCAGCAATGGTCTTGAGGAACGTAGTTTTACCAGCCCCATTGGCTCCGACGATGGTGACAATCTTCTGTTGGTCGATCTCCATGGTCACCTCCTGAAGGACATGCATGTCTTCATATTGCACGTTGATTTCATCTGCTTTTAGAAAAGACATATTCCTCCCCGAGATAGGCCTCAATTACTTTTGGATCTTTGGAGATTTTCCCCGGTCTCCCTTCAGCGATATTTTTTCCGTAATGAATGACGATGATCCGGTTAGAAAGGGACATAATAGCCTTCATTACATGTTCGATTAATAGGACGGTTATCCCCTGCTTCTGGATCCTGATAATATGTTCAATTATAGTATCTGTTTCTTTAGGATTCAAGCCAGCTACTACTTCATCCAAGAGAATGAGTTCGGGTCCGGTCGCCAGGGCCTTGGCCAATTCCATATTTTTCCGATGTCCGATGGATAGGACGGAAGCAAGCTCATTTCGCTTTTCATAAAGCCCTACGGTATCTAAAATGCGAAGGGCTTCTTGTGTTGCTTCCCGACTCGACGTGATTCGACTGTAAGAGCCGATTCTGACGTTTTCCAAGACTGTGAGATTGGTAAAGAGCTGGGGAATCTGAAACGTCCGGGCCAGGCCCCGCTTGCACAATTGATAGGGTCGGAGACCGGTAACATCCTCTCCCTTAAATAAAGCCGTTCCCGTATCTGGGCTATAAAAACCCGATATAAGATTAAACAAGGTTGTTTTTCCAGCTCCGTTAGGGCCAATGATGCCTAATATCTCTCCTTTTTCCAATTCAAAGGAAAAATCTTTGATTGCCTGCAGCCCCCCGAAGGCTTTATTGAAATCATTGACCTTAAGAATGATCATTAATGTCTTCTACCCCTTTTTTTTAGCTTCCGGAAAATCAATTGCAGGCCCCCCAGAATTCCCTCGGGAAGAAAAATAATGGTAATAACAAGGATGACACCATAGACCATCAAGTGTACACCACCGTATCCTTCAAACACATCCCGTGTTACTTCTGAAAGGCATTCTAAAACGCCAGCCCCCAAGACAGGGCCAAAGACAGTCCCCGCTCCCCCGATAATGGGACCTAACAGTATTTCGATGGATCCATTGACCCCAAAGGCGGCCTCCTCATCTACGATCAAATAATATTGGGCATAGAAGGTCCCACCCATAGCGGTAAGAAAGGAGCTAATGGCCATAGCAAGAAGTTTATATTTGAATAAATTAATACCCAAACTCTCAGCCGCGGCTTCATTCTCACGGATAGCTTTGAAATATGAGCCGATCCTCTTTACCTCAATGATATGGGTAAGGTAGAGCGCAGCCGCTGTCATAAATAACATAATATAATAATAAGGTGCCTTTTTGTCGAACTGGAAATTCCAGAAGGAATCTGTATTTATGGGTATATTAATTCCCAAAGGATACTTGACAGTCATCCACTGCACCGCTAAAAGTCTGAGCATTTCTGCCAAGGCCAACATGGCCAGGGCAAAGTAAGGACCTCGTAGTCCGTATCGGAAGCATAGAGCCCCTATGAATAATCCCAAAAGCATCCCCGCAATTCCAGCCAGAAACATCCCTATCCATGGATTCACCCCAATATTGAGCTGAAGAAGGGTAGAGGTAAAAGCCCCAACACCGAAGAAGGCAGCATGGCCAAAGGAAAACTGACCGGCATACCCCCCCAAGATGTTCCAGGCCAGACCCAGATATCCGTATAATAATATCATGGTAGCCATATGGATATAGTAATCCCCAATGAAATGAGGAAGGATAATAAGGATGAATCCCGCCACAACAATAACTAGAATGTTCCTAGTGTACTGTGTAGTGCTACTCATTAGATCTCCCGAAAAGACCTTCTGGTTTGAAAAGTAAGACTAAAATAAAGATGAAATAGATGATGAATTGTTTTACCTGACCAGGAACGAATGCAGCTCCAACGGATTCAGCCAAACCGATAATAAGCCCTGCAAAAAAGGCTCCGATAAAATTGCCCATCCCGCCCAGCACTACGACCACAAAGGCCACAATGACAAAAATTCCCCCTACATGGGGGTTCACATAGAAGAAAGGGGCTATAACAGTGCCGGCTGCGCCTACACATGCAGCTCCAATTCCAAAGGCCACATAATAGATTTTTTTCAAATTGATGCCAACAGTCAAGGCCCCTTCTTTCTCCTCTGAAGCGGCTCTGATGGCCTTTCCCATATCAGTTTTCTTAAGGAAATAATAAAGAAGAGCTGTAAAAATGATGGCCGAGAGGAAGGCAATTACTTTGGGTATGCTGATCATCACAGTGCCTATGTTGACAACATTCTGTAGATACGGAATCTCCAAGGTCCTGAAATTAGGGCTCCACAGACAAATCGCAAAATTTTCTATGAACAGGGATATGCCCAATGTCAGGAGAAGCTGGTTATGCCCGGGCGCATCCAGCACCTGGGCGATAAGGAAACGCTCGATGAGAAGCCCTACGATAAAGAGGAGTGGGATGGTGAGGAGTAAGGAAAGATAAGGATCAATGCCCAGCAGGACGTAAAGCCAATAGGTGGCATACATGCCTAACATCATAAAAGCGCCATGGGCAAAATTGATGATATTCATCACCCCGAAGATCAAGGTCAAGCCAACGGCTATCAGGCCGTACACTCCCCCCATAAGAATTCCATTAACAATTGCCTGAAGAAGAAGAGGAATACCAGGAATGGTCATGATCTATCCATTGCTTTCAGATTGGAAACGCTCATTCAACTCTATAACCGTCTATCAAACAAAGAATATTCAAAATTTCGGCAGGATACATAATAATTCAGTAACATACACCATAGAATCTTGTTATAACAATAATACTTTATTAACAATAAAATAAATTCTCATAACATGTCAACAGAAAAAAATAATAGGCGTAAAATGCTATGCAATAAAAGAGAACTTTGATCTAATCTTCTACAATTAAGTGCTCTTCAGCAACAAATCGGACCCATTGACTCGTGTCCACAAATTTTTCCTCGTCCTCTTTTAGCACTTTTGCCTCTTCAGATTCCTTCCAAGATAAGAAAAATCTGAATGCCTCTATATTATCCCACCAGAGCTCAACAATGCCATCAATTTCAGAATCAAACCCGGGTAACGGGTGACACTGTACATATCTTCTTAATCCAGGTACGACTTTAGCCGCAAGAGGGCCATGTTTTTCTTTCCAGTGCCGAAGGAATTCCTTCCGGGTAAGGCCAGATTTCTTTTTTAAGAAAGTTAAAGACTTTATCATGATTAGTCTCCATTAATATGATTTATTGAACATTCTACTAAATCGTATATGCCATGCACCATGACTGAAGGAAACCTCTCTATCGAACTGTTTTATCATATGGTCAGATACCCTTCATCGATGTACCATTGACTCCACCCTTGGGATGGCACTACATGATGATATCTTTTAGCGATTTCAAGGCCTCCGGGTATTCCCCTGGAAGGACCAGCGGAAACATCTATATTAACCCTTAACTTCCTGCAATAAAGAGCTGATCGCGGTTATATCTTCTACGTTTGGCAGATTTACCAGCATTTTCTCAAGCGCCGCCACTGATGGAGCAGTTAACGTTATACCTGCGAGATTACGGAACTTATCTGTCAACTCATCTTCGGTCAAAGGGTTATCAAAGCCACCACGGGGTCGTTCAACGGTTTCCGTTAGGATTCTCCCGGTACGCAATATAACTTCTACCCGGGCAGGCCGTAGGTCGGGCAACATCGCAGTCAGTGCTGGATCTTCCAGTACAACCACTCGTCTTGCAATCGCCTTGATATGAGGGTCGGATATAGTATCTTCCGAATAAGCCTTAAGGTCATTGGCGCCGCGCACCAGTCTGACAGCAACGCTGTATGGTATCGAATGTTTCGCCGCATAGCCGTTAGTTGGATCGTTCCAACTCAAACGGGTAGCTGGATCATATGTCCACACTGTGATCTTCTCGACATCCTCAGCCTCAAATGATGCCCCAGCGATCAGCGCGGCCATAGCCTCTATAGGTGCATGATTCCACCGACTGCAGGCATGGGTTTTGAAGTAGTTGCGGTTGATGTAAAACTCCCGGCCAAGGTCATCCCCCAATTCATCATCCTTAAAAGAATCACCCAGGATGCTTCCGAACACTACATTAAATGAACCTGGCTCGCCCGTAAAGCCGGCCCGCACGAGCAAAGGTGCAAGCAAGCCATTGTGGTTGGTTAAGCCTGTGATCAGGTTACGAACAGATGCACCTGTATTCGCAGCTGTCTGCGAGGAAGCTATGCAAATGCCTGCAGCCAGATCCATGGCCTGGGCAATCTGCTCTACATCAAGACCCAGCAAGCGGGAGACGGCAGCAGCTGTACCAACGATTGCGTGGGTACCAAAGGGATGCACTGCCTCGCGAAGATGTGTTGCACTCCCAATCCGGACAGCAACCTCGTATCCAGCAATAAAAGCAATCAAGAATTCAATTCCTGACCGATTCCACTCCTCCGCAGCAGCCAGTGTGACAGGCAAAACATGAACCGCTGGGTGATTAGTCGCGTACTGGTTGCCTTCGTCTAACTCTAAAGATACAGCGCCCGTGCCATTAACCAATGCAGCAATATGAGGGCTTGTTGTCTGCTTACGCCCCATAAGAGTAGAGCAGCCTGAACAGCCCAGCGTACTCACCATTTCTGCCAGTTCTCTGACTTCGGGCAATGCAGCGCCGGCAAGCATTGTGCCAAGTGTATCACGAATAACCCGGAGCCCCTGATCGCATACCCCTTTACTCAGATCATCAATGCTTAAGTTACGGACAAACCTGGCCAGAACCTTCGAAACCTCTAAAGAGCGACTGCGGTCACTTATCTGGTTCTTCAGGCCATCTGCGGTCACATTCAGCTTTTCAGAGTAATGCTTCCTTCCTTCTGAAATAATACTATTCTCTGACATAATATAGGCGCCTAATTATTGAGGTATTAATTCATTAGCCTGCCTGGCGAATTCGAGCGGTCATCTCATTTACGTTTTCTAATTGTCCCAAATTCATTGCGTCTGCATAGATCGCTTCCGCTATCTCCCGTTTCCAAATCAGGTCTGCCAGTTCATAGTATTTCTCACGGAGTTCCTCCGGACTATACGGGTCTTCGAAATCTCCCTTATTGGTCAAGGTTTGGTCCTCCAAAACAGTCCCATTGGTAAGGGTTACCTTAACTTTCGCTGGCCTGTGATCAGGCATCATGGCGGTCATCTCCGGGTCCTCGGATACGATCACCCGTTGGGCCAATTCCCTGGTAACAGGATTCTGAATTGCATGTGGTGTAAAACTCTCAACTCCCGTGGACCGATTAACAACAGAAGTAGCCACAGCAAAGGGGATGGAAAACTTTCCTGCAAGTGTATTTTGAGGATTTGGGTCACATAGCTGTGCAGCTAAGGAATACGTCTTCACCTCAATTTTGGCAACTTCATCCGGCTTAATTCCACCCCCCGGAGCCTTGGCGATGATGTCTCCAAGCGTGTCCAGCGTAGCGTGATTATACCGGCAACAGGCATGTCGTTTGAAATAATTACGGGTAATCTCAAATCCATTACCCAAATTTTCGGTCATCTTCTCCGGCATAAAGGTATCGGACACAACAGTACCAAAGACAGTTTGTAGCCCATCCGTCTCACCGGTGAAGCCCGACTGAACGAGTTCATGAGCCAAGACCCCCATATATCCACTAACGCCGGCATACACGTTCCGAACGAGACCTCCCTCGAGCATAGTGCGACGGCTCGTCGCCAGACAGAGAGATGAACTCACATTGATAATTTCCCGCATCGCCTTTTCTTCATAACCCATGAGTTTACCTACAGCGACTGCAGCTCCTACGGTTCCCCAGGTACCATGAGGATGCATGGACATCCGGATTTTGCAGGCAATGCCGATACGTGCAGCAATCTCATAACCCAGTATTAAAGCGGTTAAAAGTTCTCGACCAGAAAGGTTCATTTCTTCTGCCTTGGCCAGAGCAGCGGGGATGACATGAATGGCTGCATGACCCCGCGCAAATTGGTTGCCTTCATCTAATTCAAGAAACGTTCCTGCCGTGCCGTTTATCAAAGCTGCCATTAATGGTTGTGTCCGTATGTCCGCTCCGATAAGGGTTGCCACCTGCCTTCCCCCAGGCACAACTATTCGCTCGGTCATCGCCCTAGCTTCTTCCTCTTGAGCACCGACACCAATGACCGCCAGACTATCCGCCATGACCTCACCAGCACGCTGTATAACTATTGATGAAAGATCATCAAATTGACACCGACAGATAAAAGCAGAGATCTCGTCAATATAATCTGACATTACATTATTCCTCCTTCCTAACCCGTATGAACCGGAAAAAGTTAAAAGTGAACCAAAGTTTGAAGTGATGTAAACTAAACCCTCACCAATTCATTCTCTTTGCAACGCAGATTGCCCCGCCCTCTCTCCTGCAATTTTGCCCAAAACCAGGGCGGCCAAAAGGCCATTGGCTGATAAATACCCATAAGGCCCTGCTTTTCCAGAGAATCCTGCAGCTGTTCCACCACCAGCGTACAAGTTGGGAACAGGTGTACCATTGGTGCGGATTACTTGGGCCAGTTGGTTTACCTTGAGCCCACCCTGAGTATGGAACAAGGCTCCCGTAACCTTCGCACCGTACAATGGTGGCTCAAGAGGCTTGCCAAAATCTGTC